>JXRG01000059.1:0-369 GCA_000831085.1 Streptococcus sp. DBCMS | reverse complement strand
ATATAAAAAGGAGGATGTGGGATTCGAACCCACGCACGCTTTTACACGCCTGACGGTTTTCAAGACCGTTCCCTTCAGCCGGACTTGGGTAATCCTCCATTATTTACAATGGACCTTGTAGGACTTGAACCTACGACCACTCGGTTATGAGCCGAGAGCTCTAACCAGCTGAGCTAAAGGTCCAACAAGATCAATATAGCGGCGAAGGGGATCGAACCCCCGACCTCCCGGGTATGAACCGGACGCTCTAGCCAGCTGAGCTACACCGCCATCAATCGGGAAGACAGGATTCGAACCTGCGACACCTTGGTCCCAAACCAAGTACTCTACCAAGCTGAGCTACTTCCCGCGTTAAATAAAAAAATGCAC
>JXRG01000058.1:0-384 GCA_000831085.1 Streptococcus sp. DBCMS | reverse complement strand
GACTTCATCAACAATAAAAATCTCCAAGGTCAGGCCATCTCGAGTATGCGCACCTACCTAGTGGAGGTGCATGGGACTCTCCTTCAGACTCTGGTCAACCTGATGAATGACTACTCAACCAATCTCCTATTATACAAGGACGGCTACTACCAGATTGACGGTGATCTTCATACAAAGTTGCCAGGTCAGGTATTTACAAACCTTCATAGTGCTTTAAAGAGTTCACGGGATAGTCTAAAGAGTGAGATTGAGCTCTTGAACACGACCAAGGACAAGATTTCTGATTTGGTGAGCTATGATGGAAGCAGTCATACCAGCACGGTCATGGACTATAACTTTCTGCTCAATCAGATCAAGAACTTGGACAGCTCTATCACTCAGTAT
>JXRG01000057.1:0-409 GCA_000831085.1 Streptococcus sp. DBCMS | reverse complement strand
CACTTCTTTCAGAGTTGTACCATTGTCAAATAGTGGAGTTGAATCAGCTGGGAATGGAACTGAGTCATGGCCTGGAGTGAAGGTCACTTTACCTTCTTGGACCTGACCTTGCAGACCCTCTGTCTTATCACCTGTTCCTGTTGGGGTTACCTTAGTAAACTCTGGACTGTAGGTTGCAGTGACTGGAGTACCATTCTTATCCACACGTTTCACTGTAACTGGATCTGGGTTTCCAACAAACTGCTTATCTGGAGTGAAGGTTACAGTTCCGTCTGGTGCAATCGTGTAAGTTCCTTGGCCTGGAATAGATTTCTCTTTGCTGCCATCTTCGAAGGTTGGTTCAACTGTTTCATCGATTGGAACCAGTGGGTCGCCACCTTGGAAGCTTGGAGTTCCTGTTTGTGGAACA
>JXRG01000056.1:0-470 GCA_000831085.1 Streptococcus sp. DBCMS | reverse complement strand
AGCCAGCGAATTGGCTGCTGCAGAAGCCTTCCTATCTGGTAGAAGTGGTCAATCAAACACTGCTACTTATCGCCGTACCAATAACAACAGTACCAGCAGCGATGTAGATAGATGGATTCCATCCTATAATAATCAAGGCAGTGGCTATACGAACACAAACACATCTAACAACAGTAGCGACGATAGTCAAGCAGGTCAAAGTGATGACATTGATAGTCTTTTGAAACAGCTCTACAAACTGCCTTTAAGCCAACGACACGTAGAATCTGATGGCCTTATCTTTGACCCGGCACAGATTACAAGTCGAACCGCCAGAGGTGTAGCTGTCCCTCATGGGGACCATTACCATTTTATCCCTTATTCACAGATGTCTGAATTGGAAGAACGAATCGCTCGCATCATCCCGCTTCGCTATCGTTCGAACCATTGGGTGCCGGATTCAAGACCAGAACAACCAAGTCCACAACCGA
>JXRG01000055.1:0-492 GCA_000831085.1 Streptococcus sp. DBCMS | reverse complement strand
GAAGCTAAGAACGCTGCTTCAGGTGAAGTTGTCTTCAACGTCAACTACACAGAAGCAGGAGAGCACACTTACACTATTACTGAGAAATCAGGAACAGAAGCAGGTGTGACATACTCAACAGAATCTTACACAGTTAAAGTAACTGTAGCAGATAACGGTCAAGGTCAATTGGTTGCGACTGTAGAAAATCCGAATGCAGAACGTGTCTTCACTAACACTTATAACGCAGCTTCAACAAGCGCGACAATCAAAGCTAAGAAAGTCTTGAATGGTAAAGAGCTTGCGGCTGATGCTTATACTTTCGAATTGAAAGAAAAAGACGCAGTTGTAGCAGAAGCTAAGAACGCTGCTTCAGGCGAAGTTGTCTTCAACGTCAACTACACAGAAGCAGGCGAGCACACTTACACTATTACTGAGAAATCAGGAACAGAAGCAGGTGTGACCTACTCAACAGAATCTCACACAGTTAAAGTAACTGTAGCAGATAACGGT
>JXRG01000054.1:0-657 GCA_000831085.1 Streptococcus sp. DBCMS | reverse complement strand
GAAAGTCTTGAATGGTAAAGAGCTTGTGGCTGATGCTTATACTTTCGAATTGAAAGAAAAAGATGCAGTTGTAGCGGAAGCTAAGAACGCTGCTTCAGGCGAAGTTGTCTTCAACGTCAACTACACAGAAGCAGGAGAGCATACTTACACTATTACTGAGAAACCAGGAACAGAAGCAGGTGTGACCTACTCAACAGAATCTCACACAGTTAAAGTGACTGTAGCAGATAACGGTCAGGGTCAATTGGTTGCGACTGTAGAAAATCCGAATGCAGAACGTGTCTTCACTAACACTTATAAAGAACCAGCTCCAACAGCTACATCAGCAACACTTGAGTTTACGAAAGAATTGACTGGTCGTGCTTTGGTTGATGGTGAATTCCAATTTGAATTGTATGAAGGTACAAACAAACTTGATACAAAAACAAACCAAGCTGGAAAAGTAACATTTAATGCAATCAACTATAATGCAGAAGGTGTTCATACTTATACTGTAAAAGAAGTGAATGCTGGAGCAACTGGTATTACTTACGACACAGAAAAGACTGCGGTGGTAACAGTAACCAAAGATGCAGCAACAAATGCCTTGAAGGCAACTGTTGAATACCCAGCAGGTAGTGTCTTCACGAATAGCTTTAAAGCACCAGCAGTAGAAGC
>JXRG01000053.1:0-686 GCA_000831085.1 Streptococcus sp. DBCMS | reverse complement strand
AGCCCTTTAAAGGTATCGAAATTCTTAACACCTTGTTCGATGCCTTCCTTCACTGCTGTTTTGATACTAGTCTTAACAGCGGTGAGGCCTGCAGTCTTTCCTGTCTTGGCCAAGCCACTGAGGTATTTACCTGCTGGGATCAAGTCAAGCAGGGCAAAGAATCCCCTCGTAGCTCTCTCGTTCCCATCCAGCTCGCGGCCAGTACCCCAGTCCTTGCCAGAAGCGGCAGAGTACATTTCCGCTGCTGCTACGACCGTTGATAGAACCGCACCGGCAGGAGGGCAGAAGACATACAAGACAACTGTGGCCGCGGTCAGAGTCAAATCTCGCCACATCTCTGTAGTGGACTTTTCATCATCAATCGATACATATTCGAAAGATCGGGTTTGATGCATAACTTGGACATATTCCGTCTCGGTCAGCCTATGATCCTTATAATCCTTACTCTTCCTATACTCCTCATAGCTTTTCTTCAGTGACGCCTTATAAGGGCTATCAACCTTGTAGAGTTCGTCAATCCCTATCTCAGGTGGGGTGACTTCCTTGGTACCGACAGGATGGCCGTAGGCATCTTTCACAGACTCGATGCGCTTATAGCCTATCTTGTTAGTCGTTTTATACTTTTGAATGTTAAGGGCTTCGAGCTTGGCTCCGACTTTGTCCATAGCCTCATAGAAGGGGCGGTC
>JXRG01000052.1:0-1710 GCA_000831085.1 Streptococcus sp. DBCMS | reverse complement strand
GCGCTTATAGCCTATCTTGTTAGTCGTTTTATACTTTTGAATGTTAAGGGCTTCGAGCTTGGCTCCGACTTTGTCCATAGCCTCATAGAAGGGGCGGTCGATTTTCTTATTGATGTAGGTGTTCACATTCTCAGCATATCGCTCCAAGGTTGAGAGTTTGGCTTGCAGAGTTTGGGCAGTGCTGGTTTCATCGTGATAAGTATAGGAAACAACACCGTCCGTATCCTTTTCCTTGATGAGTTTCTGGACCTTCTCAGAAATCTTGACCAGATCCTCCACCCGTTTGGCAAATCCAGTCGAAGTTGTGCCCTGTCCCCCAGCCCTTTGTGAAAAGGCACTTAACTGAATATTAAGTGCCAATATCAAAAATATTATAGCTAATTTTCTTTTACTTCTTCAAACCATTTGTCAAACTCTAGATTTGGAAGCAACTCTTCATCCTTGTCATAACGTCCTTCATAGCTATAACGACTGTCAAGACTATTTTTCTGAGCATCATAAATTAACCACATTTCAGTTGGATGCTCGCGATTGTACTCTTTACAGATTTCAATCATTGCTTCTATATCCTTTATGCCTTCTTTTAACAGGACTGATTGTAAATTTGTATCAACACTTAATTCTTCAGGTAAATATTTATTTACTTCGTGTTTACGAACGATGTAGTCATTAATCTGATAAAACACGTTATAGCTATACAGACTATCTGCTATAGCATAAATAAAAATTTTATCTGCCTGTCCATGAACATACTCCATAGCTAATGAAACCATGTCAATCTGAACTTCCATAAATTTATCTTCAAAAGTCATTATGTCCTTCCACTTCTTCTTTTATTTCTTTGTACCATTCCATGAAAATATCTTCAGGAGTTAGTGAGTCAGAATTTGAATAAAAAATTTCATAAGAATATTTAGCATTAGCTTTTTTATTCACATTATCATATACCAATTTCAGTTGAGTTGGGGCTTGTTTTTTATCCTCTTGAAATAATGTTATAAGTCGCTCTAAGTCACTTATTCCAATTTCTAAATATTGAAACATTCTATCAGTCGTTAAATTCTCTATACCAAGCTGGTCTAGTTTATTTATCGTATATACCTTGTTATCCTTCGCAAAAAAACTGTTAAAAGATAAGGAATTATTCTCGTAAGAACCATATATGTATGCAGTATCAATTTTATCTTCTGCTAGTTCAAGAGCTAGACTAATCATATCTTTTTGAATTTCTGATAACTTATCTTCAAAAATCATGTATATTTACTCCTAGTGATTTGTAATACTTTCAAAAAAATCCATTCCATCTATTTTATAAAAAACTTCAAAACTATCTGGTCGAAACTGTTCCAGTACTATAGCTCCCTACTTGAGGACCTCAGCCATGCTGTGGATGTCCGTGTAACAAAAAGAAAAGGAGGTTACATGTTCGACAAAAACTGGGTAGAAACCCAGTTTTCTTAATTTTCTTGCACTAGAAGGTCATATGGAAAGTACTCCAGGTCTTTCAAACGCTCGTCATAGATTCCTTTGATCTTGCAGGTTGCGGCGGTGTCAAAACTCCAGTAGCCTACATAAGTATCTTTGGTATGGTTGTTATACCATGGAGCATCCGAGTGGCTATAGTACCAGAAGCCCTGCGCCTTAGCTACACTCTCATAAGTGTCTTCAATCATATTTTGATACTCTAAAATCGAATGGAAAGGAACTATC
>JXRG01000051.1:0-1721 GCA_000831085.1 Streptococcus sp. DBCMS | reverse complement strand
GTTGTTTAATTATAAATATAATTATATTTATAACGATAAACTTTCGATTAGTTTATCAAGGTAATCTGATGCAGACTTTGCACCAGCTGCTTTAGCAATTTCATCCAATTTTTTCCGATTGCTTGGTTTCAAAGTAAACTGAAATTGTTTCTTACGTTCAAAGCTCTCAAACTCAACTTCGACTTCATTTGGAGTCCGATCAGGTTGACTGCTCGCTTCAATGATCTGTGATATTTCTTTTTCCTTAGGGGTAAATGCCATGATAATCTCCTTCTAATTATATTTATAATTGTATTTGTATTTATAAATATAATTATATTGTATCATAAATTTTTGAAAAAGTCTGCTCCAGCTCAATGAAAAACTTTTTGTGTTTTTGATAAAGTTCTGGATTTTCCTCCATATCTGCAATAGAGATTTTATCAATTGTGGAATGATTGAATAACTCTTTTGCTGGTACAATTCCTAGAAGGTTATCTGTTCCCTTTTCTTTAGCTTCAAGCCCCAGGGCTTCCAGTAACTCTCTTGATGACCCATAGTTTGGTCGGATCATATTTGCTAAGAAATATAACTCAGCAGTAATATATGATTCCCTTGTACGATAGTCGATTACATCCTTTCTGAATGCTTCTAACCGAGTTGATAAATTGAATTTAGCATTATAACCAAACTCCGAAGGAGTTAAGGGACTAATAATAGCGTGACTGACCGCTACAGCATTTTTAGTAGCTGTTGCGAAGTCTGGTCTACAATCAATCAAGATATAGTCAAACTGATCCAACTTTTTCTTTTCGTAGTTATCCTCTAGCCAAAGATAAAGTAGCATATTTTTCTTTTCGCTGTTCTCCAGATCTCGTTCCACTGTGTCAAGCTGAACTGAACCTGGAATTAAACTAATATTTTTCTTGACTTGCTTAATATCCACATCGCCACCTTTGAAGGCATTCGCAATCGTATTCTTGCTCTCGTAAATATTATAGCACTGGGTTAAATTGCACTGATGGTCAAGATCAATCAAAAGAACCTTATACCCTTTCTTAGCCAGCCATTCCCCATAATTAAATGTTAAAGTTGTTTTCCCAACACCGCCCTTAATAGCGGCAAATGTGATAATCTTCATTTGATATCCTCCTGAAACTGATACTCAACAATCTTATTTTTCCAGCTTTCAATCAAAGCTATTTTTTTCCACTCATTTTTAGTATGTTTTACTTTCCATAGTGGAATAAATCCAAATAACAATACCTACCGACATAGAGCGTATTGTCCTCGGTGTATTCGGTGTCTTCGGGACATTCTATCCAATGATAGAACAGGTGACCTTTAGTAGATACAATCTCATAAGAAATATATTCAGTAGGCGAGAAATATTCTGCAATAAGTAAACTTGAAATTCTATACCATAGTTCTTCATAATTTTCAAAGACATATTTCCAAAAATGGTCACCTTCTAGACGATCTCCCATCCAGTCCCAAAATCGTATTTTCTTTTCCATAAGTCGAACCTCGATTGCCATTGTGCGACTTTTTGAAAATTCAAAAACGATTATGTTCTCATTACCTTTCTCTAGGCTACCATCAAAATAAACAATCCCTAATAATCTCAAGGATTCCTTAAGATTCCCCTCTTTGATAACATTCTCAACTTGGTTTTGAAAACCATAAACGTCAGAAATATCCATCGTCTTCCTCCTGTTTTTCTATACTTCTATTATACCACT
>JXRG01000050.1:0-1872 GCA_000831085.1 Streptococcus sp. DBCMS | reverse complement strand
ATTTATTTTTATAACGCTGATTGAAACGAACAACTACTTTCATAGGTTCTTTTTTGGTTAATCCATTATTAAAAGTTATACTTTTCATTAATTCTTCCCGAAATTTTTGTATTCCAGATGCTATTTCAGCTACTAATTTTGAAGTATCAATTTTAAAAGTGGCAATACCCTTATCTTCCATAAAGAGTATTGAATCGAAAAATAATATTGAAATATACAAATCCGTAGCCGAACTCTTTGTCAATTTAATTAAAGAGTTCTCTAACAATAATTCAATGTTTTTGATATCACTTTGATTATAAAAATATTCAAACAGCACTTGGTTAATATCTGTAGGGAAAACATCTGGAACAAAAGTTGGAGGTTCAATTCGATACTTTTGCTTTCCACGTAAAATATTTTCAACTTCCCCCACTTTAATAGCTTCTAAAATTTTTGTTCTAAAATTCATTTGTTCTCCTCTCAATTTATTCTATTCCTATCCTACTAACTCTAGTCTTATCTAATGGAACAGTATTTAAAATAGCTTCAGGAACTCCACCTGAAGTTTCTCCCCCAGGGATCCACAATGAATTTGCTCCTGTCTCATTCCCACTAGGGAGTCTTAAATCTAAATCACTCAGATCTTCTATATCAATTCTAACTAAACCACCCCCATATTTAAAATAACCTTTAGGAAACCCTAATTTTTCCTCAATATAGTTGATGTTTCCGTTAGAATTTTGAATAACCTTATCAGCGTACTTTGTTGGCATGGCAAAAAGGTATTGTCATCAGGTACACCCACAAAACCGTTAGCTTCTGAATAGTTTGTATAAGCCCACTCGGTTTGAATAACTGTTGCTCCTTCATCAAATTCTGCAAAATGTTTTGTAAGATATTCCGAATTCACATATGTTTTTGGATTTGGTCTGCTTCCTTTAGGTATTTTTAATATTGGCTCATTCCAATAATTTTTATACCTAATTTCTTCAGCTAAGGCATATTCCTTCGCCACATACTGTTTAAACTTCGAACTCTCCCTCGCAAGCCTACTTTCTTCCAGATTTTTCAGAATCTGCTCTCGGTTATACTTCGGTGCTTCGACATCTACTTTCACCTTATTGAGACTAAACTTGCTGGCTGCTGAGGAGGTCACATAGCCTCCTACCAGGTTTCCGATAAAGTTTGCGGTTTGGGCGTCTTCTTCGCTTCCACCTACAAGCTTGGTCCCATGATAGGCAACCTGACCGGCTGTATAGGCACCGGCTTCCCCTATCGCAAACTGGGTCACCCCCTTGACAACGCTCCCGGTCTGCCCTATGGGAATCATGATAGCACTCGCCGTCACAAAGATATTCCCAACATCATGATACAGCTTGTCATTGCCCATGAAAAGCGTATCTCTGATGGGATTTCCTGCTTTAGTCTGAATATCCCCTGCATTCCCAAGTTTGATATCCTGATCAGCCTCATATATATTAGAAACCCCATAGGCTGTTGTCCCAAGACCCACGATACCGCCTGCAACAACTAAAGGAGTCGCAGAGCCCAATGTAACTACGATGCTGTCACTCCGACAATGATAGTCAATGCGCCAACAGCCATGTCTTTCCAACCCTTATCTGATCGAGCCAAGGCCTCAAAACGGACCTTGTCTCGCTCCTGGGCTGCCTTCACGCGCTCAACGCGACTCTCCATCTGCTGGGTCGCCTGTTTGTAGGCTATCGCAAAGCGTTGAACAGACTTAAGTTTGGCAAAATCTCCTGACTGATAAGTCCCTACCGTACGTGTCTTCCCTGCGTGCTCTGTTATCAAGGCCTTGGTCGCAGCTAGAAGTTCCTTAAAGGCGACCAAATCCTGACTCGCATGGTTACTTTCATACTGAGTGAT
>JXRG01000005.1:0-92993 GCA_000831085.1 Streptococcus sp. DBCMS | reverse complement strand
TTAAGAAAACTTTCGAATTTTCAAATTGTATTCTATTTTCTTGAAAATGTACGATAGATACCCTAGAAAGGGGTGAGGCCTATGTTGAATCTAACAGACTTTGAAAAGAAGATGATAAAAGGCTTATTTAAGAAAGAAAAACCAGGAATTATACGTAGGGTAGCTAGTTAGCTAGTCTAAAATTTTTAAAACAAAGGTCAAAGATAGTCAATATCAGAGATCGCATATAATTAAGAATAAACGAGGTAAAGAATATGAACAACAACTTTAATAACTTTAACAACATGGATGATTTATTTAACCAATTGATGGGTGGTATGCGAGGATACAGTTCTGAAAACCGTCGCTACTTGATTAATGGACGAGAAGTGACACCTGAGGAATTTGCTCAGTATCGTGCAACGGGGCAATTACCAGGAAATGCAGAATCTGATGCGCAAATGCAACAACACGCTTCAGGTATGAAACAAGACGGTGTCCTTGCTAAACTAGGTCGTAACTTGACAGCGGAAGCTCGTGAAGGCAAGTTGGATCCTGTTATTGGACGAAACAAGGAAATTCAAGAAACATCTGAAATCCTCTCACGTCGTACGAAAAATAATCCTGTTTTGGTCGGAGATGCAGGTGTTGGTAAGACAGCCGTTGTCGAAGGTCTAGCGCAAGCCATTGTGAACGGAGATGTTCCAGCTGCTATTAAGAACAAGGAAATTATTTCTATTGATATCTCAGGTCTTGAGGCTGGTACTCAATACCGTGGTAGCTTTGAAGAAAACGTTCAAAATCTAGTCAATGAAGTAAAAGAAGCAGGGAATATTATCCTCTTCTTTGACGAAATTCACCAAATCCTTGGCGCTGGCTCAATCGGTGGAGACAGTGGTTCTAAAGGTCTTGCGGATATTCTCAAACCAGCTCTCTCTCGAGGTGAGTTGACCGTTATTGGAGCGACAACTCAAGACGAATACCGTAACACCATCTTGAAAAATGCAGCTCTTGCTCGTCGTTTCAACGAAGTCAAGGTCAATGCTCCTTCAGCAGAGGATACTTTTAAAATCCTTCAAGGAATTCGTGATCTCTATCAACAACACCACAATGTCATCTTGCCCGACGAAGTCTTGAAAGCAGCAGTGGATTATTCGATTCAGTACATTCCACAACGCAGCTTGCCAGATAAGGCTATCGACCTTGTCGATGTAACGGCTGCTCACTTGGCAGCTCAACATCCTGTAACAGATGTGCATGCTGTTGAAAGAGAAATTGAGGCAGAAAAAGACAAGCAAGAAAAAGCAGTTGAGGCAGAAGATTTTGAAGCAGCTCTTAATGCTAAAACACGCATTGCAGAATTGGAGAAAAAAGTCGAAAACCACACAGAAGACATGAAAGTGACTGCAAGCATCAACGATGTGGCTGAATCTGTGGAACGCATGACAGGTATCCCAGTGTCACAAATGGGAGCATCAGACATCGAACGTTTGAAAGATATGGCGCATCGCTTGGAACACAAGGTTATCGGCCAAGACAAGGCGGTAGAAGCGGTAGCTCGTGCTATCCGTCGTAACCGTGCTGGTTTTGATGAAGGCAATCGCCCAATCGGTAGCTTCCTCTTTGTAGGGCCTACTGGGTTGGTAAGACAGAACTTGCTAAGCAATTGGCGCTCGATATGTTTGGTACTAAGGATGCAATTATCCGTTTGGATATGTCTGAATACAGTGACCGCACAGCCGTCTCTAAGTTAATCGGTACAACAGCAGGTTATGTGGGGTATGATGATAATAGCAATACCTTGACAGAACGAGTTCGTCGTAATCCATACTCTATCATTCTCTTGGACGAAATTGAAAAGGCGGATCCTCAAGTCATTACCCTTCTCCTCCAAGTCTTGGATGACGGTCGTTTGACTGATGGTCAAGGAAATACCGTGAACTTCAAAAACACTGTCATTATCGCAACATCAAATGCTGGATTTGGCTATGAATCTAACTTGACAGAAGATGCAGACAAACCAGAATTAATGGATCGTTTGAAACCATACTTCCGTCCAGAATTCCTCAATCGCTTTAATGCAGTTATCGAGTTCTCACACTTGAATAAGGAAGACCTTTCTAAGATTGTGGACTTGATGTTGGCTGAAGTCAACCAAACCTTGGCTAAGAAAGGAATCGACCTTGAAGTTAGCCAAGCAGCTAAGGACTTTATCACAGAAGAAGGCTATGACGAAGTTATGGGTGTTCGTCCTCTCCGTCGCGTGGTTGAACAACAAATTCGTGATAAGGTGACAGACTTCCACTTGGATCATCTAGATGCCAAACATTTGGAAGCAGACATGGAAGACGGAGTCTTGGTCATTCGCGAGAAAGCCTAAATCAAGATTTTGAGAATAAAAAAGAACCAGTTATTGTAACTGGTTCTTTTGCGTTTAGATGACATGGCGTTCAAAGGCATCATCTGAAATACCTTGTTCTAGGATGAGTTTCGCCCATTCTTTAGCAGAAAAGAGGCTGTGGTCTTTGTAGTTTCCGCAAGATTCGATGGTTGTTCCAGGGACATCTTCCCAAGTAGTAGTTTCCGCGATTTCCTTGAGCGAATCCTTTATAACAGTTGCAATCTCAGCGCTGGTATGGCGTCCCCACATAATCATATGGAAACCAGTACGGCAACCAAATGGCGAACAGTCAATCATGCCGTCAATGCGGGTACGGATGAGTTTGGCCAAGAGGTGCTCGATGGTGTGAAGGCCAGCGGTAGGGATAGAGTCTTCATTTGGTTGCACCAAGCGAATATCAAAGTTGGAGATGATGTCTCCCTTTGGCCCTGTTTCTTCCCCGATCAAGCGAACATAAGGTGCTTTAACAATGGTGTGGTCAAGTTCAAAACTTTCAACAATAACTTCTTTTGACATGGTAAATCCTTTCAGTTTTCTTCTTTCATTATATCATAAAGGGTGCTCTTGAGATAGAGAGAAAACCTCTCCGATGAAGGAGAGGTTTGAATTATTTCCGATACAAGCGGTCGTATTGGTAGTATGGATCAAAGGTTACGTTGATGCCTAGTTTGCGAAGGACATTCTTATCTTCATCAGTCAGGATGATGGTAGAGTGGGCTTCGCTACCTTTTAGATTACCCAGTTCCTTCATGGCACGCGCGGCGTCAGGATTTTCCATAGCTGTGATTGCAAGAGCAATCAGGATTTCATTTGAGTGGAGGCGAGGATTGCGGCTACCTAGGTGATTGATTTTAAGACCTTGAATTGGTTTGACGACTTCAGGCTCGATGAGTTTTACTTCCTTAGCGATGTTAGCTGATTTTTTGATGGCATTGATCAAGGCAGCAGCTGTAGGGCCAAAGAGTTCTGAGTTTTTACCAGTTACGATTTCCCCATTTGGCAATTCGAGAGCTAGGGCAGGGCCACCAGTTTCTTCAGCCTTTTGGCGTGCAGCGACAGCAACCTTACGGTCTGTAGGTGTGATGCCGAGGTCGTTCATGAGAAGTTCAATTTTCTTGACAGCAGTTTCTCCGACTTTTTCAGCTTTAAAATCAAGAACAGTTTGATAATAGCGACGGATGATTTCTTGTTTAGAAGCTTCGATAGCAGCCTCATTATCTGTAATGGCGAAGCCAACCATGTTGACACCCATGTCTGTTGGTGAAGCGTATGGAGATTCACCAAGGATACGTTCCAACATACGTTTGAGTACTGGGAAGATTTCAATATCACGGTTGTAATTGACAGTAGTTTCTCCGTAAGTTTGAAGATGGAAGGGGTCAATCATGTTGACATCATCAAGGTCTGCGGTTGCAGCCTCGTAGGCCAAGTTGACCGGATGATGAAGGGGAAGATTCCAAACTGGGAAGGTTTCAAACTTAGCGTAACCAGACTTGATGCCATTGAGTTGGTCATGGTACATATTGGACATACAAGTTGCCAATTTTCCAGAACCAGGTCCAGGAGCTGTTACGACGATCAAGTTGCGACTGGTTTTGATGTAGTCGTTTTTCCCCATACCTTCTGGAGAAATGATGTGGTCCATATCAGTCGGGTATCCTTTGATTGGATAATGAAGATAGGAATCAATCTCGTTTTTATCTAACTGGTTGCGGAAGGCATCTGCAGCTGGTTGGCCAGCGTATTGTGTGATGACAACAGAGCCGACAAAGATCCCCAGTTCATTGAATTTGTCAATCAAACGAAGAACTTCTTGGTCATAAGAAATGCCTAGGTCGCCACGTGCTTTGGAATGCTCGATATTGCTAGCGTTAATGGCGATTACAACTTCAACTTGCTCTTTCAATTCTTGCAAGAGCTTGATTTTATTGTCAGGCTCATAACCAGGAAGGACACGAGCAGCGTGGAAATCTTCTAACATTTTGCCACCAAACTCCAAATAGAGCTTGCCGTCAAATTGGTTGATGCGCTCCAAAATGTGGTCGCGCTGTAGATTCAAATATTGTTCAGAACTAAAAGCTTGTTTTTTCATTTTTTTACCTCTGACCTCTATTATAATAAAAAATTGGAAGATAGGAAACTACGAAGTCAAAAAAGAAATTAAAAAGATTAGGCAAACGCTTGCACAAAGTTTTAAAAAGCGCTATCATAGACTATAGATTATTAAAATAATGAGGTAAGAAGATGCAAGAAAAATGGTGCATAATGCCGTAGTCTATCAAGTCTATCCCAAGAGTTTTATGGATAGCAATGGAGATGGGATTGGTGATTTGCCAGGAATTACCAGTAAGTTAGACTATCTAGCTAAGTTAGGAATCACAGCTATTTGGCTTTCTCCCGTTTATAACAGTCCGATGGATGATAATGGCTATGATATTGCCGATTATCAAGCGATTGCAGCTATTTTCGGAACCATGGAGGACATGGACCAACTGATCGCAGAAGCTAAGAAGCGTGGTATTCGAATTATCATGGACTTGGTGGTCAATCATACCTCAGATGAACATGCTTGGTTTGTCAAGGCATGTGAAAATCCTGACAGCCCTGAACGTGACTACTATATCTGGCGAGATAAGCCAATGATTTGGAGTCTATCTTTAGTGGGTCTGCTTGGGAATACGATGAAAAGTCTGGTCAATACTATCTCCACTTTTTCAGCAAGAAACAGCCTGATCTCAACTGGGAGAACGAAAAACTGCGCCAGAAAATTTACGAGATGATGAACTACTGGATTCATAAAGGAATTGGCGGTTTCCGTATGGATGTTATTGACATGATTGGGAAAATTCCTGATGAGAAAGTAGTCAATAACGGTCCTATGCTCCATCCCTATCTCAAGGAAATGAATCAGGCGACCTTTGGAGATAAAGAACTCTTGACAGTGGGAGAAACTTGGGGGGCGACACCAGAAATTGCCAAACTCTACTCTGATCCAAAGGGTCAAGAATTGTCTATGGTCTTCCAGTTTGAGCATATCTGTCTTCAGTATCAGGAAGGGCAGCCTAAGTGGCACTACCAAAAAGAGTTAAATGTAGGGAAGTTAAAAGAAATTTTTAACAAATGGCAGACAGAGCTGGGAGTTGAAGACGGCTGGAATTCCCTCTTCTGGAATAACCATGACCTCCCTCGAATCGTCTCTATCTGGGGAAATGACCAAGAATACCGTGAAAAATCTGCCAAAGCCTTTGCGATCTTGCTTCATCTTATGAGGGGGACTCCTTATATCTACCAGGGTGAAGAGATTGGGATGACCAACTATCCGTTTGAAACACTGGACCAAGTAGAAGATATTGAATCCCTCAACTATGCGCGTGAAGCTCTTGAAAAAGGCGTTCCGATTGAAGAAATCATGGACAGCATCCGTGTCATTGGTCGTGATAATGCCCGTACCCCAATGCAATGGATGAAAGCAAAAATGCTGGCTTCTCAACAGGTCAACCTTGGTTGGCAGTTAATCCAAACTACGAAGAAATCAACGTTCAAGAAGCACTGGCAAATCCAGATTCTATTTTCTATACTTATCAAAAACTCGTTCAAATCCGTAAGGAAAACAGTTGGCTGATTCGAGCTGATTTTGAATTACTCAATACGACTGATAAGTCTTTGCCTATATTCGTAAAGATGGCGACCGACGTTTCTTAGTTGTGGCTAACTTGTCCAATGAAAAACAAGATTTTTCGGTAGGAGGAAAAGTTAAGTCAATCTTGATTGAAAACACTACTGCTAAAGAAGCAGTTGAAAAACAAACCTTAGAGCCATGGGATGCTTTCTGTGTGGAACTAACGAATTAAAATAAGTGAACAGCACCGCAAAAGTTAGATTTTTTCTGTCTGACTTTTGGGGTGCTGTTTAATTTGTGGATGTTTTTTAATTTTACAGATAGAAAAAGAGAAGACCAAATGGTCTTCTCAACGGGGGAACGGAATAATTAGAAAGAATCAATCAAAGAGGGTTATTAGTCTTTGAAATTCTTTTGGAAGATGAGGAGAGACAAGATAGAAGTAATGGCTGCCAAGAAGAGGAAGGCAGTTGCTTCTTGTTCCCCAGTTGCAGGGAGTAGTCTTTCCTTGTCTTCTTTGACTGTAGCTGTAACAGGAGCTTTTTCATCTTTTGATGATGAGTTATCTGTTACGACTGGAGCAGGTTTTTCAGTCTCTCTTGGTAGAACATACTCAGGAAGAGTCACAACTGGTGGCGCTTCTGTTCCAACTGAGCTTTGTTTGCTACCTACCTCAATCACTCGATCTTGAGCTGGTGTTGCTTCTGTTTGGAGAACCTTGCGATTGTCACCGTCCACTTCAACATACTCGACTAAGAGACCGTCTTTCCCTTCTGATAGAACTTGCTCTTTTCCTTTGTCTAATTGTGGATTTTCGCGACGAATCGTCTTGAACGGTACGACCTTATTGACGATTTCCAAACTTGGAAGTGTAAAGACAAGGTCTTTAACCCCTTCCTCAGGACTTGAAGAAGTAATTGGTTTCTCAGGTTGCGCTGGAGTTTCCGGTTGAGTCGGTTTCTCAGGTTGCGCCGGTTTCTCAGGTTGCGCCGGTTTCTCAGGTTGAGTCGGCTTTTCAGGCTCGGCAGGTTGTTCCGGTTGCGCTGGAGTTTCCGGTTGCGCTGGTTTTTCAGGTTGAGCAGGTTTTTCCGGTTGAACTGGTTTCTCAGGTTGAGTCGGATTTTCAGGCTGAGTCGGATTTTCAGGCTGAGCCGGTTTTTCAGGCTCAGCCGGTTTTTCAGGTTGCGCTGGAGTTTCCGGTTGAGTCGGCTTTTCAGGCTGAGCCGGAGTTTCCGGTTGAGTTGGTTTTTCAGGCTGAACTGGTTTTTCAGGTTCAGCAGGTTTCTCAGGCTGAGCCGGTTTTTCAGGTTGCGCTGGAGTTTCCGGTTGCGCCGGTTGTTCAGGTTGAGCGGGTTGTTCAGGTTGAGCGGGTTGTTCAGGTTGAGCGGGTTGTTCAGGTTGCGCCGGTTTTTCAGGTTGAGCAGGTTTCTCAGGCTGAGCCGGTTTTTCAGGCTGAGCTGCTTCGAGCTTGCTGATTTGTTCGAGAGCAGTTTCTAGCGCTTTATTGACTGCTTCCTGAGTCTTAGCTTCTTGGATCGCAGCAATGGCTTGATCTGCAATTTCAACTAATTTCTTCTTAGCTTCGTTGTTAGAACCAAGCTCACCGACTTTCTTCTCGATAGCTTCAGTCAAGCTAGCCATGGCTTTATCATACTCAATTTCCGGTTGTTTTGGTTCAGCTGGTTGTTCAGGTTGGTCAGGTTTAGAAGGTTCTTCAGGCTGTTCAGGTTGATCTGGACTAGGTTCCTCTTGTCCTCTTTGATAGTTTTCATCCTTGGATAGGATATCTTGTAAGGCACTGACTGTCAACATGACTTCTTGAACATCCACAGCTTCGGTACTAAGTTGGTTTCTCAATTTTTCTAGATTTGCTTGGAAAGCTTGACGTGCAGTAGCCGTATTTTTCAAACCTGCTGGATCAAAGTTTGACAGATCATCTTTCCATTTAGAGATAGACTGGATGATGTCTGCCTTGCTGTAGAGTTCACTACCTTCGCCACGAGTGATGAATTGGTCTACCTGGATACCGATATTTCGAGACAAATCGTTTCGATCAGGATCGAGTTGAAGGGTGACTGCGTGCAAGTTTTCGTCCAGACCTTTTAGGCTAACCAGAGTTTGATTGCCTTGGCGTTGGGCTGCACGACCGCTAAAGTATTTCTTGCCGTCAATAGTTGAAGCATTTCCCATGCCATCTTGGTAAGGAACTTCTTTGCCATCTAGGAAGACTTTGTAGATACCATGATTTGGATCAACATAGCCCTTGATATCAAGTCCAGTACCGTAGAAGTAGGCTGTGACGGTTGTCTTTTTCTTTTGCTCGTCAGTTAAGCGACCAAAGGAAGCCCAAGACTCCGTCTTTTGGTATTTATCTGCCGAATTGGTTTCATGGTGCCAGCCAGGACTGTAATCCAACTGACTAGCTTGGTCATCATAATTTGTTTGATCCTTGGTCAGCAATTCAGCTTTCATCACTTGGATGGTTGCATCAGTAGCGAAACCGAGCAGGGCACCATCAGTGACAGAAGTGAGCTTGGCTTTGAAGTCAAATACAGAGTCGGCTTGTTCTGTAAAGTCAATCGTTGGGATGGTAACAGTCTTTTCTGTTTCTCCATCTTTAAAGGTCACATCTTGAGTTGTATCTTGGTAAACTTTACCGTGAACTCCAGTTCCAGGTTCTGTGATAAAGCGAACAGTAGCAGTCCCCTTGCTTCCACCAACGCGTTTAATTTTAACAGTGACTGGTTTTCCTTTTTCGACTTCGTAGTTAGTAGACTCGAGTTCAAACATCCCTTTACTATCATTGTTTAGGGTGTAGATTCCTTCTGTAGCAATTGGTTCACCTGTTTTATTAACGAGGGTGATGGTATGTTGGCCAGGTGCTAAATCGCCTGTCTCAAAGACTTTTTGGCTACGTTTACGGCTAGCGTTCTTAGTTTGCACATCCGCAACTTTTTGACCATCAACGTAGACGGACATTTCTCCATGACCTGGGTCGACTGTAGAGACGACATAGGCCTTGGTTCCTGTGAAGGTATAGCTGACTTTGGCATCTTTTTGATTGGTCCACATAGAAGTGCCACGAACACCTTCAGATTCATTGTACCAAGTTGTACCAGCCTTGTCAGCGGTTGTATTTGAGTGGTATTCAAGTCCAAGAGGGTAACCGTCTGTCTTCTCAATGCTAGTAGGTGTCTTGTAGACTGAGAAGTTGGTCAAGATTGGAGTTGCTTGAGCACCAGTGATAGTTACACGGATTTTTTGTGCTTCTACAGGTTGTCCTTGAATCAAACGGCGGTAGCCTACTGTTGAACCTTCCCCATATGGAACCCAGCGTCCGTTGATTTCGACTTCAATCTTGAAACCAGAAATCCGTTGACCTTTGGCGATGTCTTCTTTGAGTTCGACAACGTCAAAGCGTCTCTTTTGTCCTAAATCGACTGTAAAGCTACCAGTTGTGGCATCATTTGAGAGCGCCCAGCTAGTATCATCTTTACCGTCTGTCAGGTGACTTTCCTTGTAAAGGTGGTTCTGACGAGTAGAACTTGCTGTTACAGTGGCACCTTTGGCAAAGTCAGTCGCATACATTTGGTCTAGGGTTGCTTTGAACTCCTTCAAGCGAGCTACATCTGCATCTGCGAATTTTCCTTCTTTATTTGGTGGAATGTTGAGAAGGAGTGGGGTTCCACGACCAACAGACTTGAAGTAGATATCCATCAGCTCTTTGAGTGATTTCGGCTGTTGATTGTCATGGTAGAACCAGCCAGAACGAATCGAAACGTCAGCTTCCCCTACAGAGTACATATCACCATCTGGGTCACCATGGTTGAGGTATTCGTTTTTCACATCGTCTGTGATGTTAGCTCTCTTGACTTTATGCCATACAGGGTCACCTGCAATCCCTCGTTCATTTCCGATCCAGCGAACGCTTGTCGGCTGAGCAGAGAAGATAGCTATATCTCCTTCAGCTTCTTTGATGTATTTGAACCATTCATCAAAGGTATAGGTTACTTTTTGGGCACCGCTACCACGCGCACCGTCCATCCAAACCTCGATAAATTTCCCTTTATTACCGTATTTCGGATTACCAAGGATTTCTTTCAGTTGGTTGAGATAGTATTGGTTGTATTCTTTTTCGGTTGCAACATGGTATTTAGGATGGTTGGCATCCCATGGTGATAGGTAAACACCCATGTTCATGTCGTACTTGCTAGCAGACTTGGAAACTTCTTCGAGAAGGTCACCCTTACCATCTTTCCATGGGCTAGCAGCTACGGTATGGTTGGTGTACTTAGAAGGATAAGCAACGAATCCGTCGTGGTGTTTAACAACCATAATGGTTCGTTTGAAGCCCGTTTCCTTCAGAGTGCGAATCCACTGGTCAGTATCTAAGTTGGTTGGATTGAAGTATCGAGGGTCTTCTTTCCCATTTCCCCATTCAGAATTGGTATAGGTGTTCATTCCGTAGTGGATGAAAGCTGCCAATTCTTCCTTGTGGTAATCGAGTTGAGCCTTGCTTGGAAGAGGTCCATGATTGCCAATCTCAGTTTCCTTATCTTCTGGATGAGCGACTGGTGGAGTCGGAGTCGTTGGATTAGCTGTATCAGCGGCTGGCTCGTATTCAAAGACGACTTCATTCACGCCTTTATGCTGGATGGTTGCTTCCAGGCTAGTCTTGACTGGACGGTAACCAGTAATGTCTTTTGCATGGAAGGTGTTGACAAAGGAAACCTCATACTCTTGACCGTCATTGTTATCAACTGTCGCTTCCGCTAGTTCAGTAGCTGTTCCTTTTTGACGGTAGTAAACTTTGAAAGAGCCTTTGTTGACTTTATAGACCACCTTGATGACACGGGTACCGGCAGGCGCTTTGCTGACAACATTGTGATCTTCAGTCCATGCATCTTTTAGCTGTTTATTGACTGCTACGCCATCAATGGATACAATTTCGTATTTGTCTTTATTCTTCTGATAGAAGTCCGTCTTCTCGATTTCTTTTTTGAAATTGTAGTCAAATGGCGAATCAACAGCTGTCTGTTCGATGAAGGTATCATTATCTTTGACAGGATTTCCTTCTTCGTCTTCGTGTTGAATAACCACACGACCGTATTCAACTCCCTTGGTCAAGGTAGCAATCCCATCTTGGTTGAAGGAATATTCGTTGCTTCCGATAACAGCTGTTTCGTTCCGAAGCATACGCCCCTCATCAGTAAAGTAGTAACGATTTCCATTATCTCCTTGGTACCAGCCTTTCACACCATATTTGGCAATCATGTCCTTTACCCATTTCAGTTGTTCAGGTGAAAGGACGAGTCCACCACCAAAGCGATCCTTTTCAGGAACACCATTGTCAACGGTTCCGTGTTGGTGAACACCGAGAACTTTTCCTTGGCTATCGACAATCCCACCACCAGACAAACCAGATACAGAAGTGGTTTTGTAGGTGATACCGGTCGTTCCCTTATCATCATAGGACTCAACAGATCGAATAGTCCCATCTGCCTTGTAAAGCTGACCAGCTAGGATAGGTTGTTTCAGTTCTTTTGAGCTCGAGTCAGTTGGGTAGCCAATCGTACTGATGGCTTCTCCTGGCTGATGCGTCTTGTGATCCGCTAAAGGCGCAAAGGTTGCTGCTTTGTTTGGACTAGCAATCGGAAGAGGAATAGGAGCTTCTACAAGAGCAAGGTCGTTCTTATAGCCTTTTCCAAACTCCTTCTTGTTCCAGAAATGGATATCCTTTTCTCTAAATAGAACCGTAGTTCCAGAAGATGGCAGTGAGTTTTTCTTTTCGCTGTTTGAACCAACGTTATAGTAGAACTGGGCAGATTTTCCACCACGAATGTGACCTTCGCCAGTTTCTTTATTGGCTTCTAGGAAGTTATGAGCAACGGTAAGGATCAAATTAGGGGCAACAAAGATACCAGATCCTGAAACGAGGTAGCGTTGCTCCCCTGCATTGTAAGTGCTGTAAACCATAGTAGCAGCAGTAGCAGGTTGTCCCTCGTAGTTGATGTGTTTGAGGTCTTGTCCACCGTTAATGATGGCACGGTTTCCGTTCTCAGTTTCTTTTGGAGCTTCTTCCTTGTCCTTTAGAATGCTCTTAGTTTCTACCTTTGGACTAGCTTTCTGGTCAACGATAGTAGTCGTATCGAGTTCTTTGACAGGTGTGTCGGGATAGGCACGGTCCTGAATGTCTTCAGGGAGCAAGTCAGCACTGTTGGTATCGGCAACAGGTGTTTCTTGTTTTTCAGCTTCTACACGACCTTCTTTTTTGACTGGTTCAGCCTTGGTCTCTTCTATATCTGCGACTTGTTTCATTTGCTGATCTAAATTGGATGTTGTGGCAGGAGAGGTTTCGTCTGCACGCACGGTTCCAGAAGCAAAAAATGCCAGTCCCACGATAACAGATGCCACACCTACAGTCAACTTCCGAATGCTAAATGTTTGCCCTTTTTCAAAAAGGTATCGATTCATAATATACTCCTAGTTTTTAGAAAGGCAGTCAGCTACTGCCCAAGCCCAAGTCTGACTTGGTTACAACTTGATTTAATGAAAAACTCTCTGATAATTTGTAAGCCACCTTACCTCCTGTTTATAAAGCGCTTTCATTTTAAGATAAAAAAATTTAAAAGGTCATTTCTCCCTTAAAATGACTGAAAACTTTTAATATAACAAATATACTAAATTAATGAAAGAATTGCAATAGCAAAAAGCAAAAAAAATAAATATAAATTAAAGAAAATTAGTTACTTTTTAAAGAAAAAAACGCATCCTTTCAGGGCTCAAACTAAATGAAAGGATACGTTTTAAAAAGAAATTAAAGTATTTTTTGAAGAGACTCTTGGATGGTTTGTGGGTCTGTTTTGGAAGAGAAGCGCTCAAGGACTTGCCCATCTCGGCCAATGAGAAACTTAGCAAAATTCCATTCAATTCGTTTTCCTAGAGGACCAGATTTCTGGTCTTTTAGCCAAACATAAAGAGGATCTGCCTCCTTGCCGTTGACCTTGATCTTTGCAAAGCGAGGGAAAGTGGTCTGATAGTGTAGGCTGCAGAAGTTATTGATCTCCTCTGCGCTACCGGGCGCTTGTCCCATGAACTGATTGCAAGGGAAATCTAAGATTTCGAATCCCTGATCTCGATAGCGTTCATAGAGTTCTTGAAGTCCCTGGTACTGGGGCGTTAAACCACATCCGGTAGCAGTGTTGACAATCAAGAGCACTTTGCCACGATAGCTCTCTAGGGGAGTTGCTTGGTTGTTTTGGTTCAAAACAGAAAAATCATATATACTGGTCATTTTTCTATATTCTCCTTATGCATTCCTGATTCAGAGTGTTTCACCTCGTGTTCCGATAAAAAGGCATAGGTCATGGTTCCAAAGATGGCACCAATACCCAATCCTAACACTAGTAAAGGGAGCATTTTATCGAAATGGGAGAGATTGTCCCAAAAGGTATCGAGGGGAAGATGCTGAACAAAGAGTTTGTGAAAGGCTGATAAGACAAACAAGCTAATTGGAATGCTGATGAATACACCCCAACTACGAAGGTTGATCTGGCTTTTGCTGTAGCTTTTGTGATGGATTTCGGACAGGTCATCCTTGTCTAAACGTAAGTCGCGAACTGCTAGTCTCGCCCTAGATGCGAGGACGAAGATAAGTCCAAAATAGAGGTAGGGCATGGCATCTCGAACCAACTCTATGAAGCGTCCAAATAGGAGATAGAACAAGAAGAGTAGGAGGGAGGAGTATACGATTTGGATCAAGGCACGGGCACAAGCCTTGTAAATCATCTCTTGACGGCATTCATCAAAAGGCCCTTGTATGTGAAAGAATAGTTTAAGTAAGCGAGTGGTGAGATCTTCTTTTTTCATGGGAGTAATCTCCTAAATGAGCGATTTTTGATTGACTTCTTTAAAGAGTTGATAGAGAGTATAGAAGTAAACCAAACTAAAAATGATACAGATTATTAGAAATACCAGGTATCTCCAATCCATAGGATTTGTTAAAAGTTGTGGAAAGGATACGAGGATAAAACAGAGAGATGCGTTTAGAAGACGTATTTTTTTTGATTGGATTTTCTGGAATCTCTGTCCCTTGTTCAATACAGGAAGGAATAAAAGAAAGATAATCAAGAAAGGATGCTCAATATGTCCAGAAAGTAGGAAAAAGGTAACAAAGATACTGATAAAAATATGACTGATCAGTAGTCTAGCTAGTGATTTCATAAGGTACCTCCTAGTCGTCTTCTTGGTCTTTCTTGGCCTTTTGAATGCGAAGAGAGACAACGATTTGCATCATCAGTCCAAAAAAGAACGCTCCCAGTATCGTTTTTAAAATATGTTTTGAATTCAGAAGAGAACTGATGAAATTTGGATTTTCACTGGTTAGGGTATCGATGAGTGGCATTATAAAAAATATCGCTATTCCATAGATTAGGCCCGCTTTTAGACCAGGAAGATGTAGCTGTTTGCTTTCTTTTTGACTCAGCATTTCGGGATCAATAGCTGTGATGCCCGTTTTCTTGGTTTGAGAGACCACATAGAGGGCAGCCATCATCGAAATGCCAAACACCACGAGAGGATAGCCGATAGCGACAATTTGTGGGTATTTATAAGCAAGGACAAAGGGGATGAGGTTGCCAAATATCATGAGATAAAAGAGAACGATAAAGACCTGATTCCCGATACGATCGGCCTCGCGCCGTTTGTGTTCGTCAAGGGGACCAGAAATACCGTATATGCGTTTGATGAGTTTTTCAGTGAGAGTTTCTTTTTTCATTTGTTTGCTCCTTTTTTAAAAATCGTCTTCCCAAAAGAGGCTATTGAGGTCAGTTTGGAGGCTGCGGGCGAGGTTGAGACAGAGTTCTAGGGTTGGATTGTACTTGTCATTTTCAATCATGTTGATGGTCTGTCTCGAGACACCGATATCTTTGGCGAGCTCGAGCTGGGAAATACCCAGTTCCTTGCGGAATTCTTTGACACGATTCATAGGGTCTCCTTTCTGATATGTCGTATATATTTGGCTATATTATATTCTTTTGGGGATGAGATGTCAAGTATATATGACATATTTTTGAGAATTATTTTCGAAGAAACTTAGCCTTGTCTGACAAGTGCAAGCTGGTCAGATTTGTGGTAAAATAGATAGGATATGACAAAAGAATTTCATCATGTAACGGTCTTGCTTCATGAAACGATTGATATGCTGGACGTAAAACCTGACGGTATCTACGTTGATGCGACTTTGGGTGGAGCAGGCCATAGCGAATATTTATTAAGTAAATTGAGCGAAAAAGGGCATCTCTATGCCTTTGACCAGGACCAGAATGCTATTGACAATGCGCAAAAACGGTTGGCATCCTATATCGAAAAGGGGATGGTAACCTTTATCAAGGATAACTTCCGTCATTTGCAGGCACGTTTGCAGGAGGCTGGTGTCCAGGAAATTGATGGAATTTGTTATGACTTGGGAGTGTCCAGTCCTCAGTTGGATCAGCGTGAACGTGGCTTTTCTTATAAAAAGGATGCGCCACTGGATATGCGGATGAATCAGGAAGCTCGTCTGACGGCCTATGAGGTGGTCAATCATTATGACTATCATGACTTGGTTCGGATCTTTTTCAAGTATGGTGAGGATAAGTTTTCTAAACAGATAGCTCGTAAGATTGAGCAAGCGCGTGAGGTGAAACCCATTGAGACGACGACGGAGTTGGCAGAGATTATCAAGTCGGCCAAGCCTGCCAAGGAGCTCAAGAAAAAGGGGCACCCTGCCAAGCAGATTTTTCAGGCTATCCGAATCGAAGTCAATGATGAGCTGGGCGCTGCAGATGAATCCATCCAGCAGGCCATGAACATGCTGGCTCTAGATGGTAGAATCTCGGTCATTACCTTCCATTCTCTGGAAGATCGCTTGACCAAGCAATTATTCAAAGAAGCTTCAACAGTGGAAGTTCCCAAAGGCTTGCCCTTCATTCCAGATGACCTTAAGCCCAAGATGGAATTGGTATCCCGCAAGCCAATCTTGCCAAGTGCTGAAGAGCTAGAAGCCAACAATCGTTCGCATTCAGCCAAGTTGCGCGTGGCTAGAAAAATTCACAAGTAAGAGGAAAAACATGGCAGAAAGAATCGAAAAAACAAGCCAGTTATTGCAAACGAAGTTTAAAGGTTTTTCACGTGTGGAAAAGGCCTTCTATGTTTCGATTGCTGCAACAATGATTATCCTGGCAATTAGCGTTGTGTTTATGCAGACCAAGCTATTACAAGTTCAGAATGAATTGACCAAGGTCAATGCTCAAATCGAAGAAAAGAAAACAGAGCTAGACGATGCCAAGCAAGAGGTCAATGAATTGATTCGTTCAGAACGTTTGAAAGAGATTGCAAACTCCAAGGATTTGCAGCTGAATAACGAAAATATCCGAGCAGCGGAGTAAGAAATGAAACAGTGGAAAGAAAAAATCATCCGTTATGCCGTTCGTAACCGTAAGTCTCCAGAAGAAAATCGTCGAAGAGTAGGGAAAAGCCTGAGTTTATTGGCTGTCATACTCTTCGCTGTCTTTTTGGTCAACTTTGCGGTCATTATCGGAACGGGTAAAAAATTTGGTAAGGACTTGGTTCAAGAAGCAAACAAGGTCCATCAAACAACCAAGACGATTCCTGCAAAACGGGGAACCATCTACGATCGTAATGGAACGCCTATTGCTGAGGATGCGACTTCGTATAATATCTATGCCGTTATTGACAAGACCTACAAGTCAGCAACAGGCAAAATTCTCTATGTAGAGGATTCTCAATTTAATAAGGTAGCTGAGATTTTCCATAAATACCTAGATATGGAAGAGTCTTATGTCAAAGAACAGCTTTCTCAACCAGATCTAAAACAGGTATCCTTTGGTACCAAGGGAAATGGGATCACCTATGCCAATATGATGGCTATTAAAAATGACCTAAAAACTGCTGGCGTTGAGGGGATTGACTTTACAACTAGCCCTAACCGCAGTTATCCCAATGGACAGTTTGCTTCTTCCTTTATCGGTTTAGCGCAACTCCATGAAAATGAGGATGGCACCAAACGTTTGATTGGGACATCTGGATTGGAGAGTTCTTTAAATAACATTCTGGCGGGTACAGATGGGATCATCACCTATGAGAAAGATCGTCTGGGAAATATTGTTCCGGGTACAGATCAGGCTTCCCAACAAACGGTAGATGGAAAAGATGTCTACACAACCCTTTCTAGTCCCTTGCAATCCTTTATGGAAACGCAGATGGATGCCTTTCAGGAAAAGGTAAAAGGCAAGTATATGACGGCTACCTTGGTCAGCGCTAAAACAGGGGAAATCCTGGCTACGACCCAACGGCCGACCTTTAATGCCGATACCAAGGATGGCATCACAAAAGACTTTGTCTGGCGTGATATCCTCTATCAAAGTAACTATGAGCCAGGGTCAACTATGAAGGTGATGATGTTGGCCTCAGCTATTGATAACAATACCTTCCCTGGTGGCGAATACTTTAACAGTAGCGAATTGAAAATAGCAGATGCGACCATTCGAGACTGGGACGTCAATGAAGGATTGACTAGTGGTGGCACCATGACCTTCTCTCAAGGATTTGCCCACTCAAGTAACATCGGGATGACCTTGCTTGAGCAAAAGATGGGGGATGCAACCTGGCTGGACTACCTTAACCGCTTTAAGTTTGGGGTGCCGACCCGTTTTGGTCTGGCGGATGAGTACACAGGTCAATTGCCTGCTGATAACATTGTCAATATCGCCATGAGTTCATTTGGACAAGGGATCTCTGTCACCCAGACCCAGATGCTTCGTGCCTTTACAGCTATTGCCAACGATGGGGTTATGTTGGAGCCGAAATTTATCAGTGCCCTCTATGATCCAAATGACCAGTCTGTTCGTAAGTCTCAAAAGGAAATTGTCGGAAATCCTGTGTCAAAAGCAGCAGCATCCTCTACTCGGGAGCACATGGTCATGGTCGGAACAGATCCTGTCTACGGTACCATGTACAACCACAGTACAGGAAAACCAAATGTCAATGTTCCGGGGCAAAATGTTGCCCTCAAATCAGGGACTGCTCAGATTGCTGATGAGAAGAATGGGGGTTACCTGACAGGTGAAACCAACTATATCTTCTCAGTTGTGTCGATGCATCCTGCAGAAAATCCTGACTTTATCCTCTATGTAACGGTGCAACAGCCAGAGCATTATTCGGGTGTTCAGCTGGGAGAGTTTGCCAACCCAATCCTTGAGCGAGCTTCTGCTATGAAAGAATCCCTCAATCTTCAGTCAACTGCCAAGAGCTTAGATCAGGTCAGCAAGACGACAAGCTATGCTATGCCAGCTACCAAGGATTTTACTCCGGGTGACCTAGCAGAGGAATTGCGTCGTAACCTTGTCCAACCAATCGTTATCGGAACAGGAACCAAGATCAAGGAACTCTCGGTTTCTGAAGGAGATAATTTGGAAGCCAATCAGCAGATCTTGATCCTGTCTGATAAGGTCGAAGAAATGCCTGATATGTACGGCTGGACAGATGAAAATGTGCAAACATTGGCCAAATGGCTCAATATAGAAGTCGAGTGGGAAGGTAGTGGCAAAACGGTCAAGAAACAAAGTGTCCGTGCCAATACAGCCCTCAAAGACATTAAAAAAATGAAAATAACTTTAGGAGATTAAGATGATTAGTTCCATTAGTGCTGGAGTTCTAGCCTTTCTATTGACCTTGATAGGTATTCCAGCCTTTATCCGATTTTATCGAAAAGCACAGATTACGGGTCAGCAGATGCACGAGGATGTCAAGCAACACCAAGCTAAAGCTGGGACTCCAACCATGGGAGGTCTTGTCTTCCTGATTGTTGCAGTAGTAGTGAGCTTCCTTGTCGCTCTCTTTACCCAACAATTGACCAACAATGTCGGCATGATTTTGTTTATCTTGGTTTTGTATGGTTTGGTAGGTTTTCTGGATGATTTTCTCAAGGTCTTTCGTAAGATCAACGAAGGTTTGAATCCTAAGCAAAAGCTTGCTCTCCAGCTCCTTGGAGGAGTGATCTTCTACCTCTTTTATGAGCGTGGTGGCGACATGCTTTCAGTTTTTGGCTACCAAGTTCATCTGGGTATTTTCTATATCTTCTTTGCCCTTTTCTGGCTAGTTGGCTTTTCAAATGCGGTGAATCTGACGGACGGGATTGACGGCTTAGCAAGTATTTCCGTAGTGATTAGCTTGTCAGCTTACGGTGTGATTGCTTATATGCAAAATCAACTGGATATTCTTCTTGTGATTCTTGCCATGATTGGTGGTTTGCTAGGTTTCTTCGTCTTTAACCACAAGCCTGCCAAGGTCTTCATGGGAGATGTGGGAAGTTTGGCTCTTGGTGGGATGCTGGCAGCTATTTCTATGGCCCTCCACCAAGAATGGACCCTTTTGTTGATTGGGATTATCTATGTCTTTGAGACAAGCTCTGTTATAATGCAGGTTACCTACTTCAAACTTAGTGGTGGAAAGCGTATTTTCCGTATGACACCTGTGCATCACCATTTCGAGCTTGGAGGATTCTCAGGCAAGGGCAATCCTTGGAGCGAGTGGAAGGTTGACTTCTTCTTTTGGGGAGTTGGGCTTCTAGCAAGTCTCTTGACCTTAACCTTTTTATACCTGCTGTAAACATAACTTTTGATGACAAAATAAAACAGGATGAAGGTGATCTTCATCCTGTTTTTGTGTGTTTAAAGGTTAGTTGGAGTCATCCTTTCTTCCTTTTAACATAAAAGTGGCTGTAAGGGCTAAGAAGAGGAGTAGGTAGCGCCTTCTACTTGGTTGAAGGTGAGTTCGGCAGTGACTCCATTTTGTCGAACTGCTGTCAGACTGGTTATGCGACCAGGGAAATGTTCAAAGGTAATGACATCACCTTTTTGTGTTGCCAGTTGGATGCGGCCATCTTTGAGGACAGTAGCCTTGACTGCTTTGCCATTGACCTTAACCTGACTGGCTTCGATATTTGGATAGTCTACAACCAAGTCTCCGCCGACATTTGACAGGAAGGACAAGCTTTGAAGGTTTTTATCTTTCCACTTCATGCTGACTTCAAAGTTACCACGGGCAATCAAGCCAGAAACTTGACCGTCTTTCCAGGCATCTGGAAGGGCTGGCAATGGCGCAATATAGCCAGTATGAGATTGGAGGAGCATTTCTGCCATCCCACTAGTTGCTCCAAAGTTTCCGTCGATTTGGAAAGGCGCGTGCGTATCCCAAAGGTTTTCTAGGGTTGAGTATTTGAGCTGTTCAGCGAGTAAGCGATGGGCACGGTTACCGTCCAAGAGACGAGCCCAGAGGTTGATTTTATTGGCCTTAGACCAACCAGTACCACCATCTCCACGGTGGTTGAGGGTAGCACGCGCAGCCTCTAGGTATTCAGCTTGATCTTTGCTAAAGAGCGTACCAGGGAAGAGCCCAACTAGATGGGAAACGTGGCGGTGATTGTTTTCAATGCCTTCGTTGGTGAATTGTGGGCTGTCTTCTTCGTACCATTCCTTGATACGGCCCTCATTGTTGATGTGAAGGGGTTTCAGTTTGTCAAATTTAGCCTTGACCTCTGTGACTAAGTCTTGGTCGACTTTTAGATGGTTGGCAACTTCCATGTAGTCATGGAATAGCTGCCAGACTAGAGACTGGTCAAAGGTATTTCCGATGGTGATGGTCCCGTGTTCTGGTGAGTAGGATGGAGAAGACACCCAACGGTCACTGGCCTGGTCATAGTGCAAGAAGGAGTTCCAGAACTTAGCTGTTTCCTTGAGCATTGGATAAATCTTTTCTTTGAGATAGGTCTCATCCTTGGTGAATTTATAGTAGTCATAGACGTTTTGCATCATCCAAGCGTTAGCTGCTGGAGACCAACCCCAATAGTAATTCCAGCCTGGAGTAGTCCAGCCAAATGGTGTTGCTTGGGTGTGGACCAGCCAACCATTTTCTTGTCCGTCTTTGGATTCGATACCAGCGTATTCCTTAGCAGCGATACGGCCATAATAGCGCATGTCGTCAATGTAATTAATCATTGGCTTGGCTGTCTCAGCAAGGTTGCTCATGTAGGCTGGCCAATAGTTCATTTGCAAATTGACATTGAGGTGGTAGTCAGCGTTCCAGGGTGGATTATCTACAGCATTCCAGACTCCTTGTAGGTTGGCAGGAAGGGCATCTGTCCGATCACGAGACGAACTGATGAGTAGATATCGGCCATATTGGAAGAAGAGTTCTTCCAATTTTTGCCCTTTTTCTGGGTTATAGCCTTGAAGGGCCTCTTTCGTCGTTTGAGCAGTCTTGCTTCCACCTAGGTTTAGTTTAACGCGGTTAAAGAGACTTTGATAGTCCTTGATATGGGCCTTTTTCAGTGTCTCGTAGTCTTTGGCCTTAGCTGCTTCGACAATCCCTTTAACTGTTTTTTCGAGGTCAATGTCTTTTCGATAGTTGGTTTTTGGATTCTGAGCAAAGTTAGTCTTGGCACTGAGATAGAGGGTCGCATAACTTGCGCCTGTAACGGTTAGAGTTTCGTTCTGAACAGTCACCTTTCCGTCCGTTTTAATTCCAAGATAGGATGCAAATTGAAGGCCGTTATCTTTGACAGTTCCCTTTAGAAGGATTCCGTTTGCATCTGTAGTGACATGACCATTCTTATAGTTGGAATATTCCCAAGAGTAGTTGCCATTAGCAAGCAAGTCTTCCGTCAAGCTGTTCCAAAGGGTAAAGTCAAGTGTCTTGTTTCCTTTTTTGGTCAAGTGGGTCACAGTGACATCATCAGGATAGCTGGAGAAGGTTTCGCGTTTGAAAGTCGTCCCATCTTGGGTGTAAGAAGTTGTTGTAGTGGCTTCTGTGATATCCAGATTACGGTGATAATCAGTTACAGTATCTAGTCCTTTCTTCTGGTTATTAAAGACCATAAAGATATCTCCAAAGGCTAGGTAACGTCCATACTGGGCATTGTTTGGTCCAACTAGATTTTGTTCGGCGAGTTGTTTTGCTTTTTGGCGGTCACCAGCTTCGAGGGCTTTACGTATCTCTGCTAAGACCTTGTAGCGGTCCTTGTAGTTTCCTCCGTTATAGTCGGTGCTATCGGGTTGTGGTCCTCCTGACCAGAGGGTCTTTTCGTTGTACTGGATTCTTTCTTCGCCAATTAGACCGAAAACCTTGGCTCCCATCTCTCCATTTCCGACAGGAAGGGCTTGTTTTTCCCATCCATCATAGGAGGGAGCTGTTGGTTGATTGTAGCTGAGTTGATAGTTTTCTTGTTTTGTCACAGGTTGATTTGCTTTATATCTTTCTTTTTGAGAATCGCTTACATTTTATAGAGCAGTTTCGTTTAAATTGTTTCTATTTGTCTCCTCACCTCTCATTCTAATGGTCGCTTAGCATTTGTCAAGAGCTTTTTAGCAAGATACATATTTGCTGTTGTTTTTTCTTAAAATAGTAGAATAAGTAGCAAGTAGTGCCTCTTTTCCAACTATCAACTCCTTTATTTATTACTAAAAAACAGTTGAGAGTATCCCCAACTGTAGGTATTTATTTCGGATGTCTTTTGGCAAAGTCAACAAAGTGAAATTTTTCTAATTTATGGCGACTTTCGGTGAACTGAAATTGGCGCCCGTCTTGGAGATAGACTTTTGACTTGATGGAAACGACATAAGGGTCTTTGCCAATATCCATGAGAATCTTGTCTCGATCGCTAGTGTGGTCAATGGTGATTTCCTTCTGAGCATAATCAATAAGGAGTTTGAGGTCGTCCTCTATATACGAGTAGATAGACTGCTCAGCGATTTGGCGAGTGAGATTTGGAATCAGTTCCATATCCAGATAGTCCGTATCCAGAACCGATACCAAATCATCCACCACACGCTGGCGGACCACCTTCCACACCATGCGAAACTCTGGAAAGCCGGTTATCAGTGAGGACTTCTTATCGATAATGATTTTATCCAGACTGACCACATTGGTTTTAGAGCTCAGCCCAAGTTCCTGAACCAGTTCTTGGTAGCTGGTTAGGTTAGAGACAGGGAAATTGACCGTTTCTTCTTTGACGACTTGAGAACCTTGCCCCCTTATCTTTTTGATCAATCCTTCCTCTTGGAGGAGGGACAGAGCTTTTCGGACGGTGTCACGGCTCACCTGATACTGGTTCATGAGGTCGTGCTCACTGGGGAGGAAATCTCCGACAGCGTAAGTCTCGTTTTGAATGGTTTTTTGGATTTGCTTAAATAATTGTTGGTATTTCTTCATATTGCTTCCTTAAATGAGTTTTGAGTCTTATTCCATACATACTTGTATCCATTTTACCATACAAGTGCTAGAAAATATCCAAAAACATCCTCTTTTTATCGCAAACAAGTTGCCTACAAGTTTGGCATCGTTTACAATAGAGCTATCAAGTCAAGCTTGCTTTGACAAATATAAGGAGAATCAAATGGGAAAATTTGAACAAGAAGCCAAAGATCTGCTTCAAGCGATCGGAGGCAAGGAGAATGTTACTGCCGTAACCCACTGTGCGACACGGATGCGCTTTGTTCTCGGAGACGAAAAGAAGGCCAATGTCAAGGTCATCGAGTCAATTCCAGCCGTCAAAGGGACCTTTACAAATGCGGGTCAATTTCAGGTGATTATTGGGAATGACGTGCCGATTTTTTACAATGATTTTACAGCTGTTTCAGGCATTGAGGGTGTCTCCAAAGAAGCAGCCAAATCCGCAGCTAAGAGTAATCAAAATGTACTTCAACGTGTCATGACCACTCTAGCTGAAATCTTTACACCGATTATTCCAGCCTTGATAGTCGGAGGATTGATCCTCGGTTTCCGTAATGTCTTGGAAGGTGTGCATTGGTCGATGTTGGATGGTAAGACCATCACAGAATCCTCTCAGTTTTGGTCAGGGATTAATCACTTCCTCTGGTTGCCTGGTGAAGCAATCTTCCAGTTCTTACCAGTAGGGATTACCTGGTCTGTCTCTCGTAAGATGGGAACCAGCCAAATCTTGGGAATTGTTCTCGGGATCTGTTTGGTTTCACCACAGTTGCTCAACGCCTATGCAGTAGCATCTACTTCAACAGAAGAAATCGCAGCCAACTGGGTCTGGAATTTTGGCTACTTTACTGTTAATCGTATTGGTTATCAGGCTCAAGTTATTCCAGCCTTGCTTGCAGGTTTGAGTCTGTCTTATCTTGAAATTTTCTGGCGTAAGCATATTCCAGAAGTCATTTCCATGATCTTTGTGCCTTTCTTGTCATTGATTCCAGCCTTGATTTTGGCTCATACTGTCTTGGGGCCAATCGGTTGGACGATTGGGCAAGGACTTTCAGCAGTTGTCTTGGCAGGCTTGACTGGACCTGTTAAGTGGCTCTTCGGTGCGATTTTTGGTGCCCTCTACGCTCCATTTGTCATCACTGGTTTGCACCATATGACCAATGCCATCGATACACAATTGATTGCGGATGCTGGCGGAACTGCGCTTTGGCCAATGATTGCTCTTTCTAATATTGCTCAAGGTTCTGCTGTATTTGCCTATTATTTCATGCATCGTCATGATGAGCGTGAGGCTCAGATTTCACTTCCTGCAACCATTTCAGCCTATCTCGGTGTTACAGAACCAGCCCTCTTTGGGGTCAATGTCAAATACATCTATCCATTTGTAGCTGGGATGATTGGTTCAGCCCTTGCCGGCATGTTATCCGTCACTTTCAATGTAACGGCAGCTTCTATTGGTATCGGAGGTTTGCCAGGTATCCTCTCTATTCAACCTCAATATATGCTACCATTTGCAGGAACCATGCTAGTTGCTATTGTTGTACCAATGTTCTTGACTTACTTCTTCCGCAAAGTCGGTCTCTTTACAAAGACAGAGGATGATACAGCCTTGCAGGCAGAATTTGCTGCCCAAGAAGAGGCAGAATTTGTCAATCATGAACCAGTAACCCTTGCTCCAGTAGAGATTGTCAGCCCACTTACAGGTCAGGTGAAAGAATTGAGTCAAGCGACAGATCCTGTTTTTGCATCAGGCGTCATGGGACAAGGTCTAGTCATTGAACCAAGCCAAGGTGAGTTGACTTCTCCAGTCAATGGGACAGTGACGGTTCTTTTCCCTACTAAGCATGCCATCGGTATTGTCTCTGACGAAGGGGTAGAATTGCTCATCCACATCGGTATGGATACAGTAGGGCTTGATGGCAAAGGTTTTGAAAGTCTTGTAGCCCAAGGAGACCACGTCACAGTTGGTCAGAAATTGATTCGTTTTGATATAGATGCTATTAAGGCTGCGGGTCTCGTGACAGAAACTCCAGTTATCATCACTAACCAAGATGCTTATACAGCGACTATCACTGGAACTTATCCAACAACTATCCAAGCTGGCGAAGCTCTCATGGTCGCTACACGAATCTAATCGAAATAGTACAAACAGGGAAGGAACACAGGTTCCTCCCTTTTATCAGAAAAGGAGAAATAGATGACACTTGACAAACGAAAAGTAGTCTATCAAATCTATCCAAAATCATACAAAGACACCACTGGAAATGGTATTGGGGATTTCCGTGGGATTATCGAAAAAATCCCCTATCTAGCCAAGCTAGGTGTGGATATGGTCTGGCTCAATCCATTCTATCCAAGCCCCAACGGGATAATGGTTACGATATTTCAGATTATATGGCAGTAGATCCACTTTTTGGTAATATGACTGATTTTGAGGAGATGGTGCGTGTCGGTAAGGAGCACAAGATTGACTTTATGCTGGATATGGTACTCAATCATTGCTCGACAGAACACGAATGGTTTCAGAAAGCCCTAGCTGGCGATCAGTACTACCAAGACTTTTTCTTCATCCAAGACCAACCGACCGACTGGCAGTCTAAGTTTGGTGGCTCTGCCTGGGCGCCTTTCGGGGATACAGGAAAATATTACCTCCACCTCTTTGATGAGACCCAGGCTGACCTTAACTGGCGCAATCCCAATGTCCGCAAGGAACTTTTCAAGGTTGTTAATTTCTGGCGAGACAAGGGAGTCAAAGGTTTCCGATTTGATGTGATTAATTTGATCGGCAAGGATGAGGTCTTAGTGGATTGTCCTGAAAATGAAGGAAAGCCAGCTTACACAGACAAGCCCATCGTTCATGACTATTTGCGCATGATGAATCAAGCAACTTTTGGATCCGACGATAGCTTTATGACAGTTGGGGAGATGTCCTCGACCACCATGGAAAACTGTGTCCTCTATTCGTCACCTGACCGTCAAGAATTATCCATGACCTTTAATTTCCATCATCTCAAGGTGGACTACAAGGATGGGCAGAAGTGGACTTTAGCTCCCTTTGATTTCGAAGAGTTGAAAAGTCTTTACCATAGCTGGGGCAAGGAAATGAGTGACAAAAACGGCTGGAGTGCGCTCTTTTGGAACAATCACGACCAACCACGAGCCTTAAATCGTTTTGTCGATATTCAACATTTCCGCAATGAAGGGGCGACTATGCTGGCTGCCAGCATTCACCTGTCACGTGGGACACCTTATATCTACATGGGTGAGGAAATTGGTATGGTAGACCCAGGCTATGATTCCATGGCAGACTATGTGGATGTCGAGTCCATCAATGCTTATCAGATGCTCTTAAAAGAAGGGAAAAGTGAGCAAGAAGCCTTCCAGATTATTCAGGCTAAGTCACGAGATAATTCACGCATTCCTATGCAGTGGGATGCTTCAGAAAATGCTGGTTTCTCAAAAGGGACTCCTTGGCTGAAGGTAGGAAAATCCTACCCTCACATCAACGTAGAAAATGAAATCAAAGGCCCAATTTTCGCCTTCTACCAAAACTTGATTCGACTTCGTAAGGAAATGCCGATCATTTCAGAAGGAAGCTACAAACCAGCTTTTGAAGACAGTCAGCAAGTCTACGCTTTTGAACGTCAGTATGAGGATGAAAAGTTACTGGTCCTCAATAACTTTTATGCCACAGAAGTGGAAATTGAGCTACCAGCACCTTATCAAAATGGACAGATTCTGATTTCAAACTATGAAGATGTAGAAGTATCAGAAAAAATTCTACTCAAACCTTATCAAACACTAGCTATCTATGTAAAATAATACTCTTCGAAAATTTCTTCAAACCGCGTCAGTTCTATCTGCAACCTCAAAACAGTGTTTTGAGCAACCTGCAGCTAGCTCCCTAGTTTGCTCTTTGATTTTCATTGAGCATAAACGCAGCAAGGAGCTCTCTTTCATCGAAATGCAGGGCTCCTTTTTTGTCGTCTATTGCCCTTTTTGAAAGCGTAAAACAAACTAGTCAGGAAAGTCACTTTATGGTATAATATAGAAGACTCAAAAAGAAACAGGAGAAAAAGAATGGATTTACTTTTAGCAATTATCTTGATTGTACTAGCTTTTCTAGGAGGAGCTCTCGGAGGGATGTACTTGGTTCGTAAGCAAATCGAAAAAGAATTTGCGGACAACCCACGTTTGAACGCTGAGGCAGTTCGTGCTCTCTTGAGTGCAAATGGTCAAAAGCCAAGCGAAGCCAAGGTACAACAAGTTTACCACCAAATCATCCGCCAACAAAAAGCAGCTCTTGCTAACAATAAAAAGAAATAAATAGGAAAAGTCTGGGATGAAAGTTCCAGACTTCTCACTATGTTCAATAGTTCTCAAGGATAAGACTTTTTCCTTGCATTCTATTGATATTTGATTATGATTAAAAGAGAGGCAGTTGACATTTTATCAAGCTGTCTATCCGTTCATTTAGGACGAGTAATCATGATGAACTATCAATCAGAAAAAAGACTAGAAAGAAGACTGTATGGATAATCGACCAATTGGTTTTTTGGATTCAGGTGTTGGGGGCTTGACTGTTGTTCGTGAGCTCATGCGCCAGCTTCCCCATGAAGAAATCGTCTATATTGGAGATTCGGCGCGGGCGCCTTATGGACCCCGTCCTGCTGAGCAAATTCGTGAATATACTTGGCAGTTGGTCAACTTTCTCTTGACCAAGGATGTCAAGATGATTGTCATTGCTTGTAATACTGCGACTGCGGTCGTCTGGGAAGAAATCAAGGCGAAACTAGATATTCCCGTCCTAGGTGTGATTTTGCCAGGAGCTTCGGCAGCCATCAAGTCCAGTCAAGGTGGGAAAATTGGGGTGATTGGAACTCCCATGACGGTACAATCAGACATCTATCGTCAGAAAATTCATGATTTGGATCCAGACTTACAGGTGGAGAGTTTGGCCTGCCCCAAGTTTGCTCCCTTGGTGGAGTCTGGTGCCCTGTCGACCAGTGTAACCAAGAAAGTGGTTTATGAAACCCTGCGTCCCTTGGTTGGAAAGGTGGATAGTTTGATTTTGGGTTGTACCCATTACCCACTCCTTCGCCCTATCATCCAGAATGTCATGGGACCAGATGTAAAACTTATCGATAGTGGAGCAGAGTGTGTACGGGACATCTCTGTCTTGCTCAATTATTTTGAAATCAATCGTAGCCGGGATGCTAACCCGCTTCAGCACCGATTTTACACAACAGCTAGTAGCCAGAGTTTTGCTCAGATTGGAGCAGAATGGCTAGAAAAAGAGATTCATGTGGAGCATGTAACTTTATGACAAACAAAATTTATGAATACAAGGATGACCAGGACTGGTATGTCGGTGTCTGGGATGTCTATGGAGGCATCTATAGCCTTATCAAAGATCCTCTCGAGCTTGATTTTATGGATTTAGCGCGGATTTTTCGTGACGAGGAAAATGGCTTTCCGATTACGATAACGGTGATGCGCTGGTCTTCTAACTTCCGTCTGCTCTCCTTTATCGTTGAGATTTTAAATGCTGAAGCAGGTCGCAATCTAGAAGTCATCCAACGTCAGGGAGCTCTGCTCTTGGTTGAAGATGGGCAGCTTTTGCATGTCGAACTGCCTAAAGAAGGAGTCGATGTAGAAGCCTTCTTTGAAACTAGCAAGGTTAGAGAAACTCTGCTCATTGCGACTCGTAACGAAGGCAAGACCAAGGAATTCCGAGCTATCTTTGACAAACTAGGCTACGACGTGGAAAATCTCAATGACTATCCAGATCTACCTGAAGTAGCAGAAACAGGCATGACCTTTGAAGAAAATGCCCGCCTGAAGGCAGAAACCATTTCCCAATTAACAGGAAAGATGGTTTTGGCAGATGACTCAGGTCTCAAAGTCGATGTCCTTGGCGGTTTGCCAGGAGTCTGGTCAGCGCGATTCGCTGGTGTAGGAGCAACTGACCGTGAAAACAACGCCAAACTCTTGCACGAATTGGCCATGGTCTTTGATCTCAAGGACCGTTCGGCTCAATTCCACACAACCCTAGTCGTAGCTAGTCCAAACAAGGAAAGCTTGGTGGTTGAAGCTGACTGGCCAGGTTATATCAACTTTGAACCCAAGGGGGAAAATGGCTTTGGTTATGATCCGCTCTTCCTTGTGGGAGAGACAGGTAAGTCAGCAGCTGAATTAACCCTTGAAGAAAAAAATAGCCAATCTCACCGTGCCTTAGCCGTTAAGAAACTTTTGGAGGTATTTCCATCATGGCAAAGCAAACCATCATTGTAATGAGTGATTCCCATGGCGATAGCTTGATTGTCGAAGAAATTCGTGATCGCTATCTGGGGAAAGTCGATGCCATTTTTCACGATGGTGACTCTGAACTCCGTCCCGATTCTCCGCTTTGGGAAGGCATCCATGTCGTCAAAGGCAACATGGACTTTTATGCTGGCTACCCAGAACGTTTGGTGACTCAACTTGGTCCGACCAAGATTATCCAGACTCATGGGCACTTGTTTGACATCAATTTCAACTTTCAAAAGTTGGACTACTGGGCTCAGGAAGAAGAAGCGGACATCTGTCTCTATGGTCACTTACATGTGCCAAATGCTTGGATGGAAGGAAAGACTCTTTTTCTAAATCCAGGTTCCATCAGTCAACCACGAGGCACTATTAGAGAATGTCTCTATGCCCGTGTGGAGATTGATGACAGCTATTTCAAAGTAGACTTTTTGACACGTAATCATGAGGTTTATCCAGGCTTGTCCAAGGAGTTTGCTCGATGATTGCCAAGGAATTTGAAGCATTTTTACTGGAGCAGGAAGAGACTTTTCTTACCCCTGCTGACAATCTAGCAGCTTTGATTGATACCCATAACGCTGACCATGCGATTTTGGTATTGAGCCAAATCACCTATACTCGTATCCCTGTTGTGACCTTTGACAAACGCTTTGTCGGAACCATTGGTCTGAGAGATATTTTAGCATATCAAATGGAGCAAGGTTTGACGGATGAACAGATGGCAACGACAGATATCGTCAATATGACCAAGACAGATGTGGCAGTCGTCGCTCCAGACTATAACATCACAGAGGTCCTCCATAAACTGGTAGATGAACCTTTCTTGCCAGTCGTAGATGATGAAGGGATTTTTCAAGGAATCATCACGCGCAAGTCCATCCTCAAGGCCGTCAATGCTCTCTTACATGACTTTAGTAAGGAATATGAGATTCGATGCAAATGAGAGATAGGATTTCAGACTTTTTAGAGGGAAAGCAGGGTTTGTCTGCCAATTCCAAGCAGTCCTATAGATATGATTTGGAGCAATTTTTAGATATGGTAGGTGAGCGGATCTCTGAGACTAGTCTCAAGATTTACCAAGGCCAGCTAGCCAATCTAAAAATGAGCGCCCAGAAGCGAAAACTTTCGGCCTGCAACCAATTTCTCTACTTTCTCTATCGAAAAGGAGAAGTGGACAGTTTTTACCGTCTGGAATTAGCCAAACAAGCTGAAAAGAAGACTGAAAAGCCAGAGATTCTAGACTTAGATTCTTTTTGGCAGGAAAGTAATTATCCAGAAGGACGCTTGCTGGCGCTTCTTATCTTGGAGCTAGGGCTCTTGCCTAGTGAGATTTTAGCCCTTAAGGTTGCAGATATCAATCTGGATTTTCAAGTGTTGCGAATTAACAAGGCTTCCCAACAGAGGATTGTCACCATACCCACGATCTTGATTCCAGAGTTAGAACCCTTGATGGGGCAGACCTATCTCTTTGAAAAGGGTGGGAAAACTTATTCTCGTCAGTGGGCCTTTCGTCAGCTAGAGTCCTTTGTCAAGGAGAAGGGTTTCCCAGCCTTATCAGCCCAAGCCTTGCGGGAACAGTTCATTCTAAGACAAATAGAAAACAAGGTCGATTTGTACGAAATTGCAAAAAAATTAGGATTAAAAACAGTCCTGACCTTAGAAAAATATAGATAATGGATATTAAATTAAAAGATTTTGAAGGGCCACTGGACTTACTCTTGCACTTGGTTTCTAAGTACCAGATGGATATCTACGATGTGCCTATTACAGAAGTTATCGAACAGTACCTAGCCTATGTCTCAACTCTGCAGGCCATGCGTCTGGAAGTAACGGGCGAGTATATGGTTATGGCCAGTCAGCTGATGCTGATCAAGAGCCGCAAGCTCTTGCCAAAGGTAGCAGAAGTGACAGACTTGGAGGATGACCTGGAGCAGGACCTTCTCTCCCAAATCGAAGAATACCGCAAGTTCAAACTCTTGGGTGAGCACTTGGAGGCTAAGCACCAAGATCGGGCTCAGTACTATTCCAAAGCGCCGACAGAGTTGATTTACGAGGATGCGGAGCTTGTACATGACAAGACGACCATTGATCTCTTTTTGGCTTTTTCAAATATCCTAGCCAAGAAAAAAGAGGAGTTCTCACAGAATCACACGACCATCTTGCGGGATGAGTATAAGATTGAGGACATGATGGTCATCGTAAAAGAGTCCTTGACTGGACGAGACCAGTTGCGCTTGCAGGATTTGTTCAAGGAAGCCCAGAATGTCCAAGAGGTTATTACCCTCTTTTTGGCAACCTTAGAGTTAATCAAAACTCAGGAACTGATCCTCGTGCAAGAGGAGAGTTTCGGAGATATCTATCTCATGGAAAAGAAGGAAGAAAGTCAAGAGGCACAAAGCTAGACTTGATAGAGAGGAAAGATGAGTACTTTAGCAGAAATAGAAGCGCTCTTGTTTGTGGCAGGTGAAGATGGGATTCGGGTTCGTCAGTTGGCTGAACTCCTCTCACTTCCACCGACAGGCATCCAACAGAGTTTAGAAAAATTAGCCCAGAAGTATGAAAAAGACCAAGATTCGAGCTTGTCCCTGATCGAGACAGGGGGAGCATACAGATTGGTCACTAAACCTCAATTTGCAGCGATTTTGAAGGAATACTCCAAGGCGCCTATCAACCAGAGTTTGTCTCGGGCTGCTCTTGAGACCTTGTCCATCATTGCCTACAAGCAACCGATTACTCGGATAGAAATTGATGCTATCCGTGGGGTCAACTCTAGTGGGGCCTTGGCAAAGTTGCAGGCCTTTGACTTGATACGAGAAGATGGGAAAAAAGAAGTGTTGGGGCGCCCCAACCTCTATGTGACTACGGATTATTTCCTAGATTACATGGGAATTAACCATTTGGAAGAACTGCCAGTGATTGATGAGCTTGAGATTCAAGCCCAAGAAAGCCAATTATTTGGTGAAAGGATAGAAGAAGATGAGAATCAATAAATATATTGCCCACGCAGGTGTGGCCAGTAGGAGAAAAGCAGAAGAGTTGATCAAGCAAGGCTTGGTAACGGTCAACGGACAGGTAGTGCGTGAACTCGCAACGACCATCAAGTCTGGCGATAAGGTTGAAGTTGAATGTCAACCCATCTACAACGAAGAAAAGGTCTACTATCTGCTTAATAAACCACGCGGTGTGATTTCCAGTGTGACAGACGACAAGGGCCGCAAGACTGTTGTCGACCTCTTGCCCAATGTAAAAGAACGCATTTACCCAGTTGGACGTTTGGACTGGGATACATCAGGTGTCTTGATTTTGACCAATGATGGTGATTTTACGGATGAGATGATTCACCCCCGTAATGAGATTGATAAGGTCTATGTCGCGCGTGTTAAAGGTGTGGCCAATAAGGATAATCTCCGCCCCTTGACTCGTGGTCTTGAGATTGATGGCAAGAAAACCAAGCCAGCTGTATATGAGATTCTCAAAGTGGATCCAGTCAAAAATCGCTCAGTAGTGCAGTTGACTATCCATGAAGGACGCAACCATCAGGTTAAAAAAATGTTTGAAGCTGTCGGTCTTCAAGTGGATAAGTTGTCACGGACACGTTTTGGACACTTAGACTTGACAGGTCTTCGTCCGGGGGAAGCCCGTCGACTTAACAAAAAAGAAATCAGCCAACTACACACTATGGCTGTAACCAAGAAATAATGAAACGAATCTTAATAGCGCCAGTACGCTTTTACCAACGTTTTATCTCACCGGCCTTTCCGCCCTCATGTCGTTTTGAACCTACTTGTTCCAACTACATGATTCAGGCTATTGAAAAACATGGCTTCAAGGGTGTTTTGATGGGCTTGGCTCGGATTTTACGTTGTCATCCTTGGTCGAAAACAGGTAAGGACCCTGTCCCAGACCACTTTTCTCTCAAACGAAATCATAAACAAAAAGAATCAGCCTGATTCTTTTTTGTATACTCTAGAAAGGAAGTTGGAAGATTAAGATTTCCACTATCCTTCTCCTCTAAAAAGTGGTAAAATGGAGGACAGAAAGAAGGAACTGATATGACAACATTATTTTCAAAAATCAAAGAAGTAACAGAGCTTGCTGGGATCTCAGGTCATGAAGCACCTGTCCGGACTTATCTTCGTGAAAAGTTGACACCGCACGTGGATGAAGTAGTGACAGATGGATTAGGTGGTATTTTCGGTATCAAGCATTCAGAAGCTGCTGATGCGCCCCGTGTTTTGGTCGCATCTCACATGGACGAAGTTGGTTTTATGGTCAGCGAGATTAAGCCAGATGGTACCTTCCGTGTCGTTGAAATCGGTGGCTGGAATCCTATGGTGGTCAGCAGCCAACGCTTTAAACTCTTTACTCGTGACGGTCGTGAAATTCCAGTGATCTCAGGTTCTGTCCCTCCACATTTGACACGTGGAACAGGTGGGCCAACCATGCCAGCTATCTCTGATATCATTTTTGATGGTGGTTTTGCAGACAAGGCTGAGGCAGAAAGTTTTGGCATCCGTCCAGGTGACACCATTGTCCCTGATAGTTCCGCTATCTTGACAGCCAATGAAAAAAATATCATCTCAAAAGCTTGGGACAATCGCTACGGTGTCCTCATGGTAAGCGAGCTAGCTGAAGCTTTATCAGGTCAAAAACTCGGAAATGAACTCTATCTTGGCTCTAACGTCCAAGAAGAGGTTGGTCTGCGTGGTGCTCATACTTCCACAACCAAGTTTGACCCAGAAGTCTTTCTGGCAGTTGACTGTTCACCTGCTGGTGATGTTTATGGTGGCCAAGGTAAGATTGGGGACGGAACCTTGATTCGCTTCTACGATCCAGGTCACTTGCTTCTCCCAGGTATGAAGGATTTCCTTTTGACAACGGCCGAAGAAGCAGGTATCAAGTACCAATACTACTGTGGAAAAGGTGGAACGGACGCTGGAGCAGCTCATCTGAAAAATGGTGGTGTCCCATCAACAACCATCGGTGTCTGCGCTCGTTATATCCACTCTCACCAAACTCTCTACGCTATGGATGACTTCCTAGAAGCCCAAGCCTTCTTGCAAGCCTTGGTGAAAAAATTGGACCGTTCAACGGTTGATTTGATTAAACATTATTAAACATAAGGGAGGTGGTCGGGATGGTAGAACCAAACCTAGAAAGCTTTATAAGAGATCTCTACAACCATGCCCGTCAGGGCTTGAGTGAAGATTTAGTTGCTGCTCTCCTAGAGACTGCTAAAAAACTACCTACTACAAATGAGCAATTACTAGCAGTCCGACTTTCAGGACTGGTCACCCGTGAATTGCTCATCAATCCCAAACACCCAGCACCTGAGTTGATCAACTTGGCGCGCTTTATCAAAAGAGAAGAAGCCAAATACAGGGGCACTGCAGTTTCTGCTATCATGTTTGGAGAACTCTTTAAAATGCTTTGATTCCATTGTGAATCAAAGCATTTTTTACGTTAGAAAAAATATTCTTGATTAAGAGACGAAAAAAACCACCTAAATTAAGGTGGCTTCTTACCAATTAAATTTGTTCAGCGATGACCTTTTCAGCTAGGTTCATAGCATGGTCAGACACACGAGTGTAGTGGGAAATGATGTCGATGAAATTGACTCCAGCTTGTGTAGAACACTCACCCTTGTTAAGGCGTTTGATGTGGGTCTTTCTGAGAACGCGTTCCATATTGTTGATTTCTTTATGGCGTCCAATCAGACTTTGAGCTTTTTCAATATCATTGTTTTCCACACTATCAAGGGCATCTTTGATAAATGCAGTTGTTGCTTGATAAATCTCAGCTAATTCTTCTAAAGCAGCTTCAGAGAACTGAACATTCTTACGTTGGAGGTAGTCTGTTAGGTTGAGCAAGCCTTCTGCGTGGTCCCCAATCCGTTCCAAATCACGAGATGAATCCAGGATGTTGGTCAAGACTTCGCTTTCCTTTTGACTCAAGGATTCGCTTGAGAGTCTGATGAGGTAACGAGTGAGTTTTTCATCGATGGTATTGATGGCTTCCTCTGTCTTGTGCCCTTTTTCAGCTACCTTTTCATCCAAACCGATGATATAGGTATAAGAAAGGTCAAAAGCTTTGGCTGCATAGTTTCCTAAGTGCAAGAGTTCTTTTTTGGCATTTCCTAGAGCGATAGAAGGAGATTGCTGGATAAGTTGCTCGTCGAGATAGAGGGGCTCGTACTTGACAACCTCGTCTTCACCAGGGATGAGCTTGGTTACAAAGTAGGCCAAGGCTCCGATGAATGGAAATTGTACAATGGTGTTACTTACGTTAAAGGCACCGTGAGAGAAGGCGATGGTCATCTCAGGTGAGAGGTGAAGGAGTGCCTGGAAGTACTCGATCATAGCAGTAAAGGGGCCTAATAGGATTAAGCAAAGAATAGTCCCTAAAACGTTAAAGGTAACGTGGGTTGCTGCAACGCGTTTCGCAGAGACATTGGCTCCAGCTGCGGCAATGATAACGGTTAAGGTTGTCCCGATATTATCCCCGAAGAGAACTGGTAGCGAACCTTTAAGGTCAAGGAACCCACCTGCATAGAGACCTTGTAGAATCCCGATAGTTGCAGAAGATGCCTGGATGAGGACGGTAATCACTGCACCGGCTACTACTCCTAAAATAGGATTTTGTCCCAAGGTTACCATATATTCCTTGAATTGTGGTAAATCTTTAAGTGGGCTCATACCGGCACTGATGAGGTTAAGGGCGTAGAAGATTCCCCCAACACCAAACAGGATGCGCCCGATATTGTTTGCTGTTCTGTTTTTTGTGAAGAAGAGGAACATGGTTCCAAGGAAAATCAAGGGTAAAGCATACTCACCAAGCTTGAAACCGATGATAAAGGAAGTAACGGTGGTTCCGATGTTGGCTCCCATGATAATTCCGATAGCCTGTCTAAGAGTGAGAAGACTAGCGCTGACCAGCCCAACCGTGATAACTGTAACCCCTGTACTTGACTGAATCAGGCAGTCACGACGATTCCGACTAGAACGCCTAAAAAGGGATTGCTAGTGTACTTGTCAATGTAAAAACGAAGGCGATCTCCAGCAGCTTGTTGCAAACCGTCTCCCATGGTCTTGATACTATATAAAAATAGTCCCAGACCACCTAAAAAGTGAAATAAAATTTCCTGCCAATTAATGGACATTTCTTTTTCCTCCGGAAAATAATAACGGAATTTCTCCTATTCTATTTTAAAGGATAAAAGTAAATCTCACAAGTGTTTAGCTGAAATTTTCATAAGAAACAAGAACTTTCTTTTAAAATGAGAGATAGATGATTTATAGGATTGTGTCCAAATTTTACTGATTTTTATCCTAGTTATAGTTTTTATGTTAAATAGATTGACATCGCTTTCATATAGGATAAAATGAAGATGATCCTCTTCTGGTGGTGTGCACTGAGAACAGTTACTTTTTATCAAAAAGTAAAGCGCTTATATGTTATGAAGAAGAGAGAAAACTAATCAGATTTACGAATCTTGGATTTTCTCATAAAAATTAAAAAACAAGGTTTGACTATAGATTAGTCAGACCTTGTTTTAACTAGTTTTTCTTTCAATTATTAGTTATTTGGCAAGGTTTTTCTAGATTTTATTTAAAAAAATGCTAGTTTCAATTATAAGAAAGAACAAGAAAAGTTTAGGGTTTTTCTATCTCTTTTGCGGATTTTGTGATATAATTAACACGTATAAAAAAAGAAGGAGTCATATCTAATGGCAAAATTGACTGTTAAAGACGTTGACTTGAAAGGGAAAAAAGTTCTCGTTCGTGTTGACTTCAACGTACCTGTTAAAGATGGCGTGATTACCAATGACAACCGTATCACTGCAGCTCTTCCAACTATCAAGTACATCCTTGAACAAGGTGGACGTGCAATCCTCTTCTCTCACCTTGGACGTGTAAAAGAAGAAGCAGACAAAGAAGGTAAATCACTTGCTCCTGTAGCTGCTGACTTGGCTGCTAAATTGGGACAAGAAGTTAAATTTATCCCAGGTGTTATACGTGGTGCTGAATTGGAAGCCGCTGTTAACGCTCTTGAAGATGGACAAGTTCTCTTGGTTGAAAACACTCGTTTCGAAGATGTTGATGGCAAGAAAGAATCTAAAAACGATCCTGAACTTGGTAAATACTGGGCATCACTTGGAGATGGCATCTTCGTAAACGATGCATTCGGTACAGCTCACCGTGCACACGCATCTAACGTTGGTATCTCAGCAAACGTTGAAAAAGCAGTTGCTGGTTTCCTTCTTGAAAACGAAATTGCCTACATCCAAGAAGCTGTTGAAGCTCCAGAACGTCCATTCGTAGCGATCCTTGGTGGTTCAAAAGTTTCAGACAAAATCGGTGTTATCGAAAACTTGCTTGAAAAAGCTGATAAAGTTCTTATCGGTGGTGGGATGACTTACACATTCTACAAAGCTCAAGGTATCGAAATCGGTAACTCACTTGTAGAAGAAGACAAATTGGATGTTGCGAAAGCTCTTCTTGAAAAAGCAAACGGCAAATTGATCTTGCCAGTTGACTCAAAAGAAGCAAACGCATTTGCTGACTACACTGAAGTGAAAGACACTGAAGGTGAAGCGGTTGATCCAGGTTTCCTTGGTTTGGATATCGGTCCAAAATCTATCGCTAAATTTGACGAAGCTTTGACTGGTGCGAAAACAGTTGTATGGAACGGACCTATGGGTGTATTTGAAAACCCTGACTTCCAAGCTGGTACAATCGGTGTCATGGATGCTATCGTGAAACAACCAGGTGTGAAATCAATCATCGGTGGTGGTGACTCAGCTGCTGCAGCCATCAACCTTGGCCGTGCAGACAAGTTCTCATGGATCTCTACTGGTGGTGGAGCTTCAATGGAGCTTCTTGAAGGTAAAGTATTGCCAGGATTGGCAGCACTTACAGAAAAATAAGCTTTCTTAGATGAAATCATAGAAAAGAGGAACTCTGTTTCCTCTTTTTTATAGCCCGAAATTAAAAACGCTTCCTATTGATTTTCACTCATAAAATCAACTAATTTATGTTAAAATGGTAGTAGAAAGTTGAGATTATGAGTTATTTTAAAAAATATAAATTTGATAAGTCACAGTTCAAGCTTGGTATGCGAACCTTCAAAACAGGGATTGCCGTATTTATAGTTCTCTTGATTTTTGGTTTTTTTGGCTGGAAGGGGCTTCAAATCGGAGCATTGACAGCAGTCTTCAGTTTACGAGAGAGCTTTGATAAGAGCGTCCATTTTGGAACTTCGCGTATCTTAGGAAATAGTATTGGCGGTTTTTACGCCCTTGTCTTTTTCCTCTTAAACACTTTATTTCATGAAGCCTTTTGGGTAACCTTACTGGTTGTTCCGATTTGCACCATGTTAACCATTATGACAAATGTTGCCATGAACAACAAGGCAGGAGTTATCGGTGGTGTAGCGGCTATGTTGATTATTACCCTATCAATACCAAGCGGAGAAACATTTTTGTACGTGTTTGCACGCGTATTTGAAACATTTATGGGAGTTTTTGTCGCAATCCTTGTAAATTATGATATTGAGCAACTGAAACTCTTTTGGGAGAAAAAAAGAAAATAATGTTACATTTTATGACATTATTCGTTGACGTTTATCTTTTTTTAGACTATAATAGACAGGAAGAAGGAAATTGTAAATGAAGGAAAGAGAATTTCGCCGAAATATGGCTGTTTTTCCTATCGGCAGTGTTATGAAGTTGACCGATCTCTCGGCGCGTCAGATTCGTTATTATGAAGATCAAGAGTTGATCAAACCTGATCGAAACGAAGGGAACCGTCGCATGTATTCGTTGAATGACATGGATCGTCTGCTTGAAATCAAAGATTATATCTCTGAAGGTCATAATATTGCTGCGATTAAGAAAAAATATGCTGAACGCGAGGCGAAGTCCAAGAAAGCCGTGAGTCAGACGGAAGTGCGTCGTGCACTCCACAATGAACTCCTCCAGCAGGGGCGCTTTGCTTCAGTACGTTCACCCTTTGGTCGCGGTTAGGCAATCGCAAGTAGTCATATATATTAAGGAGAAAACCCATGCCAATCACAGCTGCAGATATTCGTCGTGAAGTCAAGGAAAAAAATGTTACCTTTATCCGTCTCATGTTTTCAGATATTCTGGGAACCATGAAAAACGTCGAAATTCCTGCTACAGATGAACAGTTAGATAAGGTCTTGTCAAACAAAGCCATGTTTGATGGCTCTTCTATTGAAGGTTTTGTACGTATCAATGAGTCAGATATGTACTTGTACCCAGACTTGGATACATGGACAGTCTTCCCTTGGGGAGATGAAAATGGAAGTGTTGCAGGTTTGATCTGTGATGTCTATACAACAGAAGGCGAACCCTTTGCAGGTGACCCTCGTGGTAATCTGAAGCGTGCACTTCGTCATATGGAAGAAGTAGGATTCAAATCCTTCAACCTTGGTCCAGAACCAGAATTCTTCCTATTTAAGTTGGATGAAAATGGGGATCCAACACTTGAAGTAAATGACAAGGGTGGCTACTTTGATTTGGCCCCTACTGATCTTGCAGACAATACGCGTCGTGAAATCGTTAATGTCTTGACCAAAATGGGATTTGAAGTAGAAGCGAGTCACCACGAGGTTGCGGTTGGACAACATGAAATTGACTTCAAGTATGATGAAGTCCTCCGTGCCTGTGACAAGATTCAAATCTTTAAACTCGTTGTTAAAACCATTGCTCGCAAACATGGCCTTTACGCAACCTTTATGGCTAAACCGAAATTTGGTATCGCTGGATCAGGTATGCACTGTAATATGTCCTTGTTTGATGCAGAAGGAAACAATGCCTTCTTTGATCCAAATGATCCAAAAGGAATGCAGTTGTCAGAAACGGCCTACCATTTCCTTGGTGGTTTGATCAAACATGCTTACAACTATACTGCCATCATGAACCCAACGGTTAACTCATATAAACGTTTGGTTCCAGGTTATGAAGCGCCTGTTTACATTGCTTGGGCTGGTCGTAACCGTTCGCCACTTGTGCGCGTGCCGGCTTCACGTGGTATGGGAACTCGTCTTGAGTTGCGTTCAGTGGACCCAATGGCAAACCCATACATCGCTATGGCTGTTCTTTTGGAAGTTGGTTTGCATGGTATTGAAAACAAAATCGAAGCACCAGCTCCTATCGAAGAAAATATCTACATCATGACAGCAGAAGAGCGTAAGGAAGCTGGAATCACCGACCTTCCATCAACTCTTCATAACGCCTTGAAAGCTTTGACTGAGGATGAAGTGGTCAAGGCAGCCCTAGGTGAACACATCTACACTAGTTTCCTTGAAGCCAAACGTATCGAGTGGGCTAGCTATGCGACCTTTGTTTCACAATGGGAAGTTGATAATTATTTAGATCTTTACTAATATAGAAGAAAGATTGCCTGAGGGTGATCTTTTTTGCATTTTATATCGAACTGTGATATATTTTATATAACGAAGTGCGATGTATCGAATTAAATAGGAGGTGTGGTTAAATGGAATTAACAGATAAGATCAGGCGTGTTTACCTTCCCATGACTGAAACAGGTTTTTATATCTTGTTCTGTCTACAAAAGGAACGTCATGGTTATAGTATTACACAAAAGGTCAAGGAGATGACAGATTCACAAGTTTTGATTAGTCCTGGAACTATGTATGGAACCTTGTCAAAAATGGAAAAGGATGGCTTGATCTCCTTTGTCCGAGAGGAGGAAAAACGGAAAATCTATCAGATAACAGATTTGGGACGAAAGGTTTTGGAGATTGAATTGAAACGTATTGAACGGCTCTATAGAAACAGTCGGGAGGAAGTATGATGGAAAAGAAGGTTGTATATCGGATATCTACAATTGCAGATTATGATAGAGAGGCCTTATACCTTGGGGAAATGCATGCTAAGGGTTGGAAACTTAGGAAAGTAAGCTATTCTAACTTAGTAGTTGCGGTTAAGTATACTTTTGAAAAGTGCCAACCGGAGCAGGTGTCTTATCAGTTGGACTTTTATCCCATGAAAAAATCAGAGAGAGCCTCCTATTTACAACTATTTAAAGACTGTGGCTGGGAGCATATTACAGACTTTAATTGTTTTTCCTATTTTAGAAAAGCACATTCTGGAATTGAATCGGATACTGAGTTTGAAATCTATAATGACGCTACAGGGAAGTTAGCTATGATGAAACGGATTTTAATAATGCGGATGCTTCCTATTTTGATTCTATTTTTAGCTCTACTACCGGTTTTCTCAAAGTTTGTCAGTGGAGCTAGTTCTTTCAGTTGGGGAATGTTTTTGATTGTCATAATAGATTGTGTTTTATTGATAGTTTTTGCGGTTCAGATCTCTTATATTTTTTGGAGCTTGTTTCAAAAGTGGAAAGAATTATCTGAAAAATAAAACCATGTATGTTTTCTGATTTGGAGGTAAGACAATGAATAGCAAAGTACAATTTCGGATTTTCACCATTGTTGATTTGGACAAGGAAGAAGAGTATTTGCGTGAGATGCACTTGAAAGGCTGGAGATATAGAACGAGTCGTTTTGGTTTTTTCTATTTTTGCCAATGCCAACCTGACGATGTCATCTACCGTATCTATGATTCTAGATTTCTTAAAAAGTATAAGCATGAACTGCAAGATTTTAGAAATAGCGGTTGGGAATTGATAGAAACAGGTTTTTGTTCAATTCTTCGTAAACCAACTTCTGATATACTTTCAGAGGAGAAAGTCTATATGAGTAAGGGTCTCAGATGGGAAGTTATGCGGTCTAGACTTCGTTCCTGTATAGCCACTTTTTCAGGTGGTCTTGTTGTTTGCATGAGTTTGTATCGAGAAAACTTGTCTCAGTCTTTCTTTATTATTTTCGTTTTATACACTTGTTTAATTTCTTATCTAATCTACGGCTTTTTTAGACTTAAAAGGAAATACCAAGTAGATGAGAAGTAAGATTCTAGGTCTTCAGACTGATTTTTAGCACTCTTGGTAAAAGAGTGCTAATTTTTTGAGTTTTTGTCTTGACATTCTCTTCTAAGGGTGTATAATAGAATCATGAGTTAGCACTTGGGTACATAGAGTGCTAATCGATTGGACAGAGAGGAGTGATGAGATGGTTACAGAGCGTCAGCAGGATATTTTAAATCTGATTATTGACATCTTTACCAAAACGCACGAACCTGTCGGATCCAAGGCGCTACAAGAGTCTATCAATTCTAGTAGTGCTACCATTCGTAATGACATGGCAGCGCTAGAGAAGCAGGGTTTGCTTGAGAAGGCTCATACCTCAAGCGGTCGGATGCCAAGTGTCGCGGGATTTCAGTACTATGTGAAACACTCGCTTGCTTTTGATAGACTGGCTGAAAATGAGGTATACGAGATTGTCAAAGCCTTTGATCAGGAGTTCTTCAAACTGGAGGATATTCTGCAAGAGGCTGCTAATCTACTGACAGACCTGAGCGGCTGTACGGTAGTAGCACTGGATGTTGAGCCGAGTAGGCAACGGTTGACAGCCTTTGATATCGTTGTTTTGGGACAACATACAGCCTTGGCAGTATTTACCCTAGACGAGTCCCGAACGGTTACCAGTCAATTTCTGATTCCAAGGAACTTCTTGCAGGAAGATTTGCTGAAACTGAAGAACATCATTCAGGAACGTTTCCTCGGTCACACGGTTCTAGATATTCACTACAAGATTCGGACGGAGATCCCGCAGATTATCCAGCGTTACTTCACAACAACGGACAATGTCATGGATCTCTTTGAACACATTTTTAAAGAAATGTTCAATGAAAACATTGTGGTATCGGGAAAAGTCAATCTCTTGAATTTTGCCAATCTAGCGGCCTATCAGTTCTTTGACCAACCGCAAAAGGTGGCTTTGGAGATTCGTGAGGGTCTGCATGAAGATCAGATGCAAAATGTCCGTGTTGCGGACAGTCAGGAGTCTTGTCTAGCAAACTTGGCGGTGATTAGCAGTAAATTCCTCATCCTTATCGTGGTTTTGGAATTCTAGCGATTATCGGTCCGGTCAATCTGGACTACCAGCAATTGGTCAATCAAGTCAATGTTGTCAATCGTGTTTTGACCATGAAGTTGACAGATTTTTACCGCTACCTCAGCAGTAATCATTACGAAGTACATTAAGATTGAAATCATTAAAGGAGGCGAAAATGGCCCAAGATATAAAAAATGAAGAAATGAAAGAAGAGGAAGTTGTGGAAACAACTGAAGAAACAACTCCTGAAAAGTCAGAGTTGGACTTGGCAAATGAACGTGCAGATGAGTTTGAAAATAAATACCTTCGCGCTCATGCAGAAATGCAAAATATTCAACGCCGTGCCAATGAAGAACGTCAAAACTTGCAACGTTATCGTAGCCAAGACCTGGCAAAAGCAATCTTACCATCGCTCGACAACTTAGAACGTGCACTAGCCGTTGAAGGTTTGACAGACGATGTTAAAAAAGGATTGGAGATGGTGCAAGAAAGCTTGGTTTACGCTTTGAAAGAAGAAGGAATCGAAGAAATCGCAGCTGACGGCGAATTTGACCATAACTATCATATGGCCATCCAAACTCTCCCAGCAGACGATGAACACCCAGCAGACACTATAGCACAAGTCTTCCAAAAAGGCTATAAACTCCATGATCGTATCTTACGCCCAGCCATGGTGGTAGTCTATAACTAGGCAATAGAGCTTAAAAATTTTGTCCGAAATGACAATAAACTATGAAGAAAGATAAAAAATTATTCAGCTTTGCAATAGTGAGCGAAGCGAACCATTAGCGATATTCTTCGCCGTGGCGTTATTTGCGCAAACTTTGAGACTTTAGGCTCAAAGTTTAGTCAAAGAGATTGATAAAGTCAAGCTCTGACGCGCCGCCACCTAAGAAGAGTATCAAAAAGAAAATAGAATATAAAATTTAAGGAGAAAAACACATGTCTAAAATTATCGGTATTGACTTAGGTACAACAAACTCAGCAGTTGCAGTTCTTGAAGGAACAGAAAGCAAAATCATCGCAAACCCAGAAGGAAACCGTACAACTCCATCTGTAGTATCATTCAAAAACGGAGAAATCATCGTTGGTGATGCTGCAAAACGTCAAGCAGTCACAAACCCAGATACAGTTATCTCAATCAAATCTAAGATGGGAACTTCTGAAAAAGTTTCTGCAAATGGAAAAGAATACACTCCACAAGAAATCTCAGCTATGATCCTTCAATATTTGAAAGGTTATGCTGAAGAATACCTTGGTGAGAAAGTAACTAAAGCAGTTATCACAGTTCCAGCTTACTTTAACGATGCCCAACGTCAAGCAACAAAAGACGCTGGTAAAATCGCTGGTCTTGAAGTAGAACGTATCGTCAACGAACCAACTGCAGCCGCTCTTGCTTACGGTTTAGACAAGACTGACAAAGAAGAAAAAATCTTGGTATTCGACCTTGGTGGTGGTACATTTGACGTATCTATCCTTGAATTGGGTGACGGTGTCTTCGATGTATTGTCAACTGCAGGGGACAATAAACTCGGTGGTGACGACTTTGACCAAAAAATCATCGATCACTTGGTAGCAGAATTCAAGAAAGAAAACGGTATTGACTTGTCTACTGACAAGATGGCGATGCAACGTTTGAAAGATGCAGCTGAAAAAGCTAAGAAAGACCTTTCTGGTGTAACTTCAACTCAAATCAGCTTGCCATTCATCACTGCAGGTGAGGCTGGACCTCTTCACTTGGAAATGACTTTGACTCGTGCGAAATTTGACGATTTGACTCGTGACCTTGTAGAACGTACAAAAGTTCCAGTTCGTCAAGCCCTTTCAGATGCAGGTTTGAGCTTGTCAGAAATCGACGAAGTTATCCTTGTTGGTGGTTCAACTCGTATCCCAGCCGTTGTAGAAGCTGTGAAAGCTGAAACTGGTAAAGAACCAAACAAATCAGTAAACCCTGATGAAGTTGTTGCTATGGGTGCTGCCATCCAAGGTGGTGTCATCACTGGTGATGTCAAAGACGTTGTCCTTCTTGACGTAACACCATTGTCACTTGGTATCGAAACAATGGGTGGGGTATTTACAAAACTTATCGATCGCAACACTACGATTCCAACATCTAAATCACAAGTCTTCTCAACTGCAGCAGACAACCAACCAGCCGTTGATATCCACGTTCTTCAAGGTGAACGCCCAATGGCAGCAGATAACAAGACTCTTGGACGTTTCCAATTGACAGATATCCCAGCTGCACCTCGTGGAATTCCTCAAATCGAAGTAACATTTGACATCGACAAGAATGGTATCGTATCTGTTAAGGCCAAAGACCTTGGAACTCAAAAAGAACAAACAATTGTTATCCAATCAAATTCAGGCTTGACAGACGAAGAAATCGATCGTATGATGAAAGATGCTGAAGCGAATGCTGAAGCAGATAAGAAACGTAAAGAAGAAGTAGACCTTCGTAACGAAGTAGACCAAGCAATCTTTGCGACTGAAAAGACAATCAAGGAAACTGAAGGAAAAGGCTTCGATGCAGAACGTGATGCTGTCCAAGCTGCACTTGATGACCTTAAGAAAGCGCAAGAAGACAACAACTTGGACGAAATGAAAGCAAAACTCGAAGCCTTGAATGAAAAAGCTCAAGGACTTGCTGTTAAACTCTACGAACAAGCCGCTGCAGCCCAACAAGCTCAAGCAGGAGCAGAAGGCGCACAAGCAACAGGAAACGCAGGCGATGACGTCGTAGACGGAGAGTTTACGGAGAAATAAAATAGTCCAGTGGACTATTTTATCCCGAGCTTTAAAATAAGAAGAGCGAGGGCGTTAAGAATGAGGAATCATTAAAGTGATTGTCATTCTACTGCAATCGCTATGGCGACTTGCTAAAAGCCTTGCTCGTTCAAAAAAAGTATAATCGACTTTGCTTTTGAATGTCGTAATGATAGGAAGAAATCCAGAGGTTGCAACCCAGCCTCTGTTTTTCGGTAAGAAAAGAGTTGGAACGTAAATTTTTGGTTCTTCTTTAAACTAAGTTAGAAAGGAACTGAAACTGACCTAAATCGAGGTTTCGTTCCGTAAGATTAATAGAAAGGAATAAGGGTGTTCGTAACTGAACTCGAGCGGAAAGCTTGGAAATTAGATAAACCTCCTAAGAAATCAGGATTTCTTGTCGGTTTCCTAAATTTCAGTCGCTTTCTGTTCGCTCTTAGTATCTTGTATGAACAATACTGAATTTTATGATCGTCTGGGGGTGTCAAAAAACGCTTCGGCAGACGAGATCAAAAAGGCTTATCGTAAGCTTTCCAAAAAATATCACCCAGATATCAACAAGGAGCCTGGCGCTGAGGAAAAATACAAGGAAGTTCAAGAAGCATATGAGACTTTAAGTGACGACCAAAAACGTGCAGCCTACGACCAGTATGGTGCTGCAGGTGCCAACGGTGGCTTTGGTGGTGCTGGCGGTTTTGGTGGCTTTGACGGAGCAGGTGGCTTCGGTGGTTTTGAAGATATCTTTTCAAGTTTTTTCGGGGGAGGAGGAGCTTCACGCAATCCAAACGCTCCTCGTCAAGGGGATGACCTCCAGTACCGTGTGAACTTGACCTTTGAAGAAGCTATCTTCGGAACAGAAAAGGAAGTTAAGTACAACCGTGAAGCCAGCTGTCGTACATGTAATGGATCTGGTGCTAAGCCAGGGACAAGTCCAGTCACTTGTGGACGCTGTCATGGTGCTGGTGTTATTAACGTTGATACGCAGACTCCTCTTGGTATGATGCGCCGTCAAGTAACCTGTGATGTCTGTCATGGTCGTGGAAAAGAAATTAAAGATCCATGTACAACTTGTCACGGAACAGGTCATGAAAAACAAGCTCATAGCGTACATGTAAAAATCCCTGCTGGTGTGGAAACAGGCCAACAAATCCGCCTCGCTGGTCAAGGTGAAGCAGGCTTTAACGGTGGGCCTTACGGAGACTTGTATGTAGTGGTTTCAGTAGAAGCTAGCGATAAGTTTGAACGTGAAGGAACAACTATTTTCTACAAGTTAAATCTTAATATCGTCCAAGCTACTCTTGGAGATACTGTGGAAATTCCAACCGTGCATGGAGATGTTGAATTGGTTATCCCAGAAGGAACTCAGACTGGCAAGAAATTCCGTCTACGTGGTAAGGGAGCGCCAAGCCTTCGTGGCGGTGCTGTTGGTGACCAATACGTTACTGTCAATGTCGTGACTCCGACAGGATTGAACGACCGCCAAAAAGCAGCGCTTAAAGAGTTCGCAGCTGCAGGTGACTTGAAAGTCAATCCAAAGAAAAAAGGCTTCTTTGACCATATAAAAGATGCCTTTGAAGGAGAATAAAACAAAAAGAGCCGGCGGGCTCTTTTTTAAGCGTAAACAAGCTATATCCCATCAACTATACACCACAATTTAGACAACTCATTCACCATTTCATAACTAATACTCTTCGAAAATCTCTTCAAACCGCGTCAACGTCGCCTTGCAGTATATATGTGACTGACTTCGTCAGTCTTATCTACAACCTCAAAACAGTGTTTTGAGCAAGCTGCGGCTAGTTTCTTAGTTTGCTCTTTGATTTTCATTGAGTATAAATCAAATACTTTCCCAGACTTTTCGCCGTAATGAAAACACCTGAAACCGGTTGATTTCAGGTGTTCGGAAACTTTGAGACCTAGGCTCAAAGTTTAGGTATGGAATTTCGGAGAAGGTCGCTACCGTCCGTCATTACTTAAGGAAAGTCTTAAAAAATCTATAAACTAAAAAGAACCATCGGGCTCTTTTTACTTATCCTCAAGCTCCTGTGTTTCTTTTATCACAGCTAGTCTAGTCTGGAAATCTTTTTCCAAGACTTTAAATTTATAGGTTAAATCTTTTTGGTATTCCTTGATGAGTTCTTTTTGTTGGTTGATAACTTGCAGGCTGTTTTGGATGATATCCAAATCATCCTTGATAGCCTCGACACGTTCAGTTGTATCTAACACTTCATCCTGAATGGCTTGGCGATTTTTCACGACAAAATAACTTCCAGCTGCAGCTCCTGCGAATAGCAGTAGATTTGATAGTTTCATGGCATCTCCTTAAGCGTTTTTAATGGTTTCAGCGACTTGGGCAAGTTTGTCAAAGTCAGGTTCGTGGGCGATAAAGTCAATCTTGAGGTCATCTTCTGCACCGTAGCGAGGTACGAGATGCACGTGAGTATGAAAGACCGTTTGACCAGCAACTTCCTCACAGTTGGCGATGATGTTCATACCAATAGCTTTGGTGGCCTTCATAACTTTTTGAGCTACCAGTGGCACTTGGGCAAAGAGTTGGCTGGCACTTGGGGCATCCATCTCCAAAAGATTGCGATAGTGTTCTTTGGGTACGACTAAGGTGTGTCCAGGCGTTACTTGAGAGATATCAAGAAAGGCAAGAACCTGCTCATTCTCGTATACTTTTGAAGCAGGAATCTCCCCTGCGATAATCTTACAAAAAATGCAATCTGACATAAAATCCACCTCTACTGTATTGAATTTTGATATAATATAGCTACATTATACCAGATTCGGAGAAAATATGTTAGAAATTAAAAACCTGACAGGAGGCTATGTTCACGTCCCTGTTTTGAAAGATGTGTCCTTTACAGTTGAAAGTGGGCAGTTAGTCGGTTTGATTGGTCTCAACGGTGCTGGGAAATCAACGACAATCAATGAAATTATTGGTCTTTTGACGCCTTATAGTGGGGAAATCAAGATTAATGGTTTGACCTGCGAGAAGATGCGACTAGCTACCGCAAGCAGATTGGCTACATCCCAGAAACGCCTAGCTTGTATGAGGAATTGACCCTCAGAGAGCATATCGAGACGGTTGCCATGGCCTATGGTGTTGAGCAGAATATAGCTTTTGATCGTGTGGAACCTTTGTTAAAAATGTTTCGTTTGGATCAAAAATTAGACTGGTTCCCAGTGCATTTCTCCAAAGGGATGAAGCAGAAGGTCATGATTATCTGTGCTTTTGTCGTAGATCCGAGCCTTTTCATCGTTGATGAGCCTTTCCTTGGGCTCGATCCGCTGGCCATTTCTGACTTGATTCAGCTTTTGGAAGTGGAAAAGCAAAAAGGCAAGTCCATCCTCATGAGTACCCATGTGCTGGACTCTGCAGAAAAGATGTGTGATGCCTTTGTTATTCTCCACAAGGGGGAGGTGCGGGCTCAGGGCAACCTCCAGCAACTGCGCGAGACCTTTAGCATGCCTGAAGCGAGTTTGAATGACATTTACTTGGCTCTAACCAAAGAGGGGGACCTATGAAAGACTTGTTTTTAAGGAGAAAGCAGGCTTTTCGTAAGGAGTGCGTCGGTTATCTGCGCTATGTTCTCAATGACCACTTTGTCTTATTCCTGCTTGTTCTCATCGGTTTTCTAGCCTACCAGTACAGTCAACTCTTGCAAGATTTTCCTGAAAATCATTGGCCCATCCTCTTGTTTTTGGGGATTGTATCTGCCTTGCTTTTGGCTTGGGGAGGAATCGCGACCTACATGGAAGGACCTGACAAGCTCTTTCTCTTAGTCAGTGAAGAGGAGGTCAAGTCATACCTCAAAGGGCAGACGGTGCGTTCACTGGTTTTCTGGACAATTGTTCAAACCCTCTTTTTACTCCTGTTTGCCCCCTTATTTTTAGCCATGGGCTATGGCTTGCTAGCCTTTCTCGTCTATGTGCTTTTACTGGGAGCAGCGAAGTACCTCCTCTTTCGACACAAAGCCAGCAAATTTTATACTGAGACTGACCTCGACTGGGACTATGTCATTGTCCAAGAAAGCAAGCGCAAGCAAGTCTTGCTTCGTTTCTTTGCTCTCTTTACTCAGGTCAAAGGCGTTTCAAATAGTGTCAAACGTCGCGCTTATCTGGATTTTATCCTTAAAGCAGTTCAGAAAGTGCCGGGCAAGATTTGGCAAAATCTCTATCTTCGTTCTTATCTGCGAAATGGGGACCTCTTTGCCCTCAGTTTGCGCCTCCTCTTCCTATCCTTATTAGCTGTGATCTTTATCGAGCAATCTTGGATCGCGACGGCAGTAGTTGTCCTGTTTAATTATCTTATGCTCTTCCAGTTGTTGGCTCTCTATCGTGCCTTTGACTACCAATACTTGACCCAGCTCTTTCCACTAGAAAAAGGGGAGAAGGAGAAAGGGTTGAAACAGATTGTAGTCGGTGTGGGAAGTGCAGTTCTTTTGTTAGAATTACTGGTCGGAGCAGTGGTTTTTCAAGAGAAAATAGCCTTGTTGGCTCTTGTAGGGGCTAGTCTCTTCCTACAATTGTTTTATTTGCCTTACCAACTAAAAAGATTGGTTGACGAATAGACCAAAAACTAGTAGAATAGTAAGGAAACTTTATACGGAGGAAAGAAATGGACTTGGGTGATAATGAGCTAACGCTGACCCCTATCCCTGGGAAGAGCGGCAAAGCTTATATGGGAAGCTACCCTGATGGGAAGCGCGTCTTTGTAAAAATGAACACCTCTCCAATCCTACCTGGCCTAGCCAGAGAACAAATCGCTCCTCAATTACTATGGACTCGTCGTTTGCCAGATGGCCGTGATATGTGTGCTCAGGAATGGCTGACGGGTAAAATCTTGACCCCTTACGATATGAATCGCAAGCAGATTATCAATATCTTGAACCGCCTTCACCGCTCGCGTCCTTTGATGAAGCAGTTGAGCCGTTTGGGATACACCATGGAAACACCAGTTGATTTGCTACGTTCTTGGCAGCAAGGAGTTCCAGAAATCTTGAAGCAGAACCACTATTTGAACAGTGTGATTGCTGAGCTAGGTAAGACGGTTCCAGGTTTTAGAGAAGACCATGCAACGATTGTGCATGGAGATCTTCGTCATAGTAATTGGATTGAGACAGAGAGTGGACTCGTTTATCTAGTGGATTGGGATTCGGTTCGTCTGACGGATCGTATGTTTGATGTAGCGCATTTGCTATGCCACTACATTCCAGATCATCAGTGGCGTCAATGGTTGAGAGACTACGGCTATAAGTACAATCAGACAGTGTTAGATAAATTGTATTGGTATGGTCAGTATTCTTATTTGAACCAGATTGCCAAATACTGTGAAAATCAAGATTTAGACAATGTAAACCGGGAGATTTACGCCTTGCGCGTCTTCCGTGACAAGTATGGAAAGAAGAGATGAGAGTTAGAAATCGTAAAGGGGCGACAGAATTACTAGAGGCAAATCCTCAGTATGTGGTCCTCAATCCCTTAGAATCAAAAGGGAAATGGCGAGACTTGTTTGGAAATGATCATCCTATTCATGTTGAGGTTGGAAGTGGGAAAGGGGCCTTCGTATCTGGAATGGCCAAGCAAAATCCTGACATCAACTATATCGGGATTGACATCCAAAAGTCGGTATTGAGTTATGCCTTGGATAAGGTATTAGAAGTTGGAGTTCCTAATATCAAGTTGTTGTGGGTAGATGGTTCAGATTTGACAGACTACTTTGAAGATGGTGAGATTGATCGTCTCTACCTAAACTTTTCCGATCCCTGGCCTAAAAAACGCCATGAAAAACGTCGTTTGACTTACAAGAGTTTCTTGGATACCTTCAAGCGCATCTTGCCTGAGAATGGGGAAATCCATTTCAAGACAGATAACCGTGGCTTGTTTGAGTACAGTCTAGTGAGCTTTTCTCAGTATGGGATGAAACTCAATGGTGTTTGGCTGGACTTGCATGCCAGTGATTTTGAAGGCAATGTCATGACAGAATATGAGCAAAAATTCTCCAGCAAGGGTCAAGTGATCTACCGAGTTGAAGCAGAATTTTAAGAAATAGCTTGAAAACCAGCTGTTTGAGTGCTAATGCTTTACATAAATTGACAAACGTGCTATACTGATAGTAAGAATATGAGAAAGAGAGGCGGGGAAATATCTTCGCCTCTTGCTTATGAGGAGGTGGACGCAATCGCAACAATCGTAGAATTAGTCAGAGAAGTTGTAGAACCTGTCATCCAAGCACCTTTCGAGCTCGTGGATATCGAGTATGGAAAGATTGGCAGTGACATGATTCTCAGTATTTTTGTAGATAAACCTGAAGGAATTACCTTGAACGACACGGCAGACTTGACAGAAATCATCAGTCCTGTCTTAGATACCATCAAGCCCGATCCCTTCCCAGAACAATATTTCCTAGAAATCACCAGTCCAGGCTTGGAACGTCCTTTGAAAACCAAGGATGCTGTCGCTGGAGCAGTTGGAAAATACATCCATGTCGGGCTCTACCAAGCCATTGATAACCAAAAAGTCTTTGAAGGAACCTTGCTGTCCTTTGAAGAGGACGAGTTGACTATGGAGTATATGGACAAGACACGTAAGAAAACCGTCCAAATTCCATACAGTTTAGTATCAAAAGCACGTTTAGCAGTAAAATTATAGAAAAGAAAGGATAGCTTTTGAGGATTCAAAAGTGAAGAAAACATGAGTAAAGAAATGCTAGAGGCCTTCCGCATTTTGGAAGAAGACAAGGGAATCAAAAAAGAAGACATTATCGACGCAGTAGTAGAGTCGCTTCGTTCCGCTTATCGCAGACGCTATGGTCAATCTGACAGCGTAGCTATCGACTTCAATGAAAAGACAGGTGACTTTACTGTCTATACTGTTCGTGAAGTTGTTGATGAAGTATTTGATAGCCGTTTGGAAATCAGCTTGAAAGATGCCCTTGCCATTAATTCAGCCTATGAGCTTGGTGACAAAATCAAGTTTGAAGAAGCACCTGCTGAGTTTGGTCGTGTAGCAGCCCAATCTGCTAAACAAACCATCATGGAAAAAATGCGCAAGCAAACACGTGCCATCACTTACAATACTTATAAAGAACATGAACAAGAAATCATGTCTGGTACAGTAGAACGATTTGACAACCGCTTTATCTATGTCAACCTTGGCAGCATCGAAGCCCAATTGTCAAAACAAGACCAAATCCCTGGAGAAGTTTTTGCTTCCCACGACCGTATTGAGGTTTACGTTTATAAAGTTGAAGACAACCCTCGTGGTGTCAACGTCTTTGTTAGCCGTAGCCATCCAGAAATGATCAAACGCTTGATGGAGCAAGAAATTCCAGAAGTTTACGATGGAACTGTTGAAATCATGAGCGTAGCCCGCGAAGCTGGTGACCGTACCAAGGTTGCCGTTCGTAGCCACAATCCAAACGTGGACGCTATTGGGACAATCGTTGGACGTGGCGGTGCCAATATCAAGAAAATCACTAGCAAATTCCACCCAGCTCGTTACGATGCTAAGAGCGATCGCATGATTCCTGTCGAAGAAAACATTGACGTTATCGAGTGGGTAGCGGATCCAGCTGAGTTTATCTACAATGCTATCGCGCCTGCAGAGGTTGACCAAGTTATCTTTGATGAAAATGACAGCAAACGTGCCTTGGTCGTTGTACCTGATAACAAACTTTCTCTAGCTATCGGTCGTCGTGGACAAAACGTTCGCTTGGCGGCTCACTTGACGGGTTACCGTATCGATATCAAGTCTGCCAGCGAATTTGAAGCTATGGAAGAAGCAGGTCAAGTGGATTACGCAGCTGCGGATGAATTGACAGAAGAATAAAAGCTGCTAGAGGAGGGAAAGATGAAAACAAGAAAAATCCCTTTGCGCAAGTCTGTTGTATCCAATGAAGTGATTGATAAGCGTGATTTGCTCCGCATTGTCAAGAACAAAGAAGGACAGGTCTTTATCGATCCGACAGGCAAGGCCAATGGCCGTGGCGCTTATATCAAGCTAGACAATGCAGAAGCCCTAGAGGCAAAAAAGAAGAAAGTCTTTAACCGCAGCTTTAACATGGAAGTGGAAGAAAGCTTTTATGACGAGTTGATCGCTTATGTGGATCACAAAGTGAAAAGAAGAGAGTTAGGACTTGAATAAGCAAAAGATAAGCAATCTCTTGGGACTTGCTCAACGAGCAGGCCGGATCATATCAGGTGAGGAATTGGTGGTTAAAGCCATCCAACACCAGAAAGCCAAGCTAGTCTTTCTAGCCAATGATGCTGGTCCCAATCTGACCAAGAAGATTAAAGATAAAAGTGACTATTATCAAGTAGAAGTTATAACCGTGTTTTCAACACTGGAATTAAGCATAGCAGTCGGAAAATCGAGAAAGGTTTTGGCTGTGACAGATGCTGGATTTACAAAGAAAATGAGGTCTCTTATGGAATAGAAGAGGAGGACATGATTTGTCTAAGAAAAGATTGTACGAAATCGCAAAAGAACTTGGAAAAGAAAGTAAAGAAGTTGTAGCGCGTGCAAAAGAGTTGGGCTTGGATGTGAAAAGCCACTCATCGAGCGTAGAAGCAGTTGCTGCTGAACAAATCGCAGCTAGCTTTAAACCTGCACCTGCTCCTAAGGCAGAAGCAAAACCTGCAGCACCAAAAGCAAGTGTAGAAAAGAAAGCAGAAAAGCCTGCATCATCTAAACCAGCTGCCGCAAAGGAAGAAAGCAAATCAGCTACACCTGCAGCTCCTAAAGAAGAAAAAGTAGTGGCCGCAAGACCACAGAGTCGAAACTTCAAGGCGGAGCGTGAGGCGCGTGCCAAAGAGCAGGCAGAGCGACGCAAACAAAACAAGGGCAACAACCGTGACCAACAACAAAACGGCAACCGTCAGAAAAACGACGGCCGTAATGGTGGCAAACCTGGTCAAGGGAACCGCGACAATCGCCGATTTAACGACCAAGGGAAAAAACCACAAGGTCAAGGGAATCGTGGCAATGATCGCCGTCAGCAACAAGACTTCCAGCCAAAACAAGCTGGCCCACGTGTTGACTTTAAAGCCCGTGCAGCAGCCCTAAAAGCAGAGCAAAATGCAGAGTACGCACGCTCAAGCGAGGAGCGCTTCAAACAATCGCAAGCAGCCAAAGAAGCCTTGGCTCAAGCTAACAAACGCAAGGAGCCAGAGGAAATCTTTGAAGAAGCTGCTAAGTTAGCTGAACAAACGCAGCCAGCTATAACAGTAGCTCCTGTAGCGAAAGAAGCGCCAGTGGATACACGTCGTAAAAAACAAGCTCGACCAGACAAAGAACGTGACGATTATGATCACGAAGAAGATGGTCCTAGAAAACAACAAAAGAATCGAAGTAGTCAGAATCAAGTGAGAAATCAAAGAAATAGTAACTGGAATAACAACAAGAAAAATAAAAAAGGGAACAAGCAAAACAACCGTAACCAGACTCCAAAACCTGTTACAGAGCGTAAGTTCCACGAATTGCCAACAGAATTTGAGTATACAGATGGTATGACTGTTGCGGAAATCGCAAAACGTATTAAACGTGAACCAGCTGAAATCGTTAAGAAACTCTTTATGATGGGTGTGATGGCCACACAAAATCAATCCTTGGATGGAGAAACCATCGAACTCCTCATGGTGGATTATGGTATCGAAGCCAAACAAAAGGTTGAAGTGGATAATGCCGACATCGAACGTTTCTTTGTCGAAGATGGCTACCTTAACGAAGATGAATTGGTTGAGCGTCCACCAGTTGTAACCATCATGGGACACGTTGACCATGGTAAAACAACCCTCTTGGATACCCTTCGTAACTCTCGTGTTGCGACAGGTGAAGCAGGTGGTATCACTCAGCATATCGGTGCCTACCAAATCGTGGAAAATGGCAAGAAGATCACCTTCCTTGATACACCAGGACACGCGGCCTTTACTTCTATGCGTGCGCGTGGTGCATCTGTTACCGATATTACCATCTTGGTCGTAGCGGCCGACGACGGGGTTATGCCTCAGACAATCGAAGCCATCAACCACTCAAAAGCGGCAAACGTTCCAATTATCGTGGCTATCAACAAGATTGATAAACCAGGTGCCAATCCAGAACGTGTTATCGGTGAATTGGCAGAGCATGGGGTTATGTCAACAGCTTGGGGTGGAGATTCTGAATTTGTTGAAATCTCAGCTAAATTCAACCAAAATATCGAAGAATTGTTGGAAACAGTCCTTCTTGTAGCTGAAATCCAAGAACTCAAGGCAGACCCAACAGTGCGTGCTATCGGTACGGTTATCGAAGCGCGCTTGGATAAAGGGAAAGGTGCGGTCGCAACCCTTCTTGTGCAACAAGGTACTCTGAATGTACAAGACCCTATCGTTGTCGGAAATACCTTCGGTCGTGTCCGTGCTATGACAAATGACCTTGGTCGTCGTGTCAAGGTGGCTGGACCATCAACACCAGTTTCTATCACAGGTCTGAACGAAGCGCCAATGGCAGGTGACCACTTTGCCGTTTACGAAGATGAAAAATCTGCGCGTGCAGCCGGTGAAGAGCGTGCGAAACGTGCCCTCATGAAACAACGTCAAGCTACCCAACGTGTCAGCCTTGAAAATCTCTTTGATACACTTAAAGCTGGTGAGCTCAAGTCAGTTAATGTCATCATCAAGGCCGACGTACAAGGTTCTGTTGAAGCCCTTTCTGCCTCACTTCAAAAGATTGACGTAGAAGGTGTCAAAGTTACCATCGTTCACTCAGCGGTCGGTGCCATCAATGAGTCTGACGTGACTCTTGCCGAAGCTTCAAATGCCTTTATCGTTGGTTTCAACGTACGCCCTACACCACAAGCTCGTCAACAAGCGGAAGCTGACGATGTAGAAATCCGTCTCCACAGCATTATTTACAAGGTTATCGAAGAGATGGAAGAAGCTATGAAAGGGATGCTTGACCCAGAATTTGAAGAAAAAGTTATCGGTGAAGCAGTTATCCGTGAAACCTTCAAGGTATCTAAAGTGGGAACCATCGGTGGATTCATGGTTATCAACGGTAAGGTTACCCGTGACTCGAAAGTCCGTGTTATCCGTGACGGTGTCGTTATCTATGACGGCGAACTCGCAAGTTTGAAACACTACAAAGACGACGTCAAAGAAGTTACAAACGGTCGTGAAGGTGGTCTCATGATTGATGGCTACAATGATATCAAGACTGATGATGTGATTGAGGCCTATGTCATGGAAGAAATCAAACGATAATAGAGAAACGATAGCCGATTTGACTCGTCGTCAACAGCGCCTTGATGAACCCTTAGTTCTATCTAAGGCTTGTTTCCTAGATTCAAATGGCTCTAGTTCTTCTATCTAATAAAAATAGCTAGGTCTGCTGGCCTAGCTTTTGGTTCAAAGTAGAGAAAGGAATATCATGGCAAATCATTTCCGTACGGATCGTGTGGGCATGGAAATCAAGCGTGAAGTCAATGAGATTTTGCAAAAGAAGGTCCGTGATCCGCGTGTCCAAGGTGTGACCATTACAGATGTTCAGATGCTAGGTGACTTGTCTGTTGCCAAGGTTTACTACACCATTTTGAGTAACCTTGCTTCGGATAACCAAAAAGCTCAAATCGGGCTTGAAAAAGCAACTGGTACCATCAAACGTGAACTTGGTCGCAATTTGAAATTGTACAAAATCCCAGATTTGACCTTCGTCAAAGACGAATCCATCGAATATGGAAACAAGATTGACGAGATGCTACGCAATCTGGATAAGAACTAAAAAAGAGGGGTGACCCTCTTTTTTGTTGCCAGAGTATGATCATTGCTATTTGACGATATATCTATCTGATAAAAATCAGTTTAAAAAATTTGTAAATTTCAAATAGTATGATATGATAAACCTTGATATAAATGAAAAACGGAGAGATATATGGCTAAACAAGATATAGCTATGCAAGTACTACAACAAGTGGTGAAACTACCCGTAGTCAAGGTCGATCGAGAAAAGTTTTTAGTAGAAAAGTTTTCAAAGGAATTAGACCGTAAGGATATTCCAACTTTGATTGAACAAGGACCGACGGCTTTATTACCCCAGGAAAGCTTGGATCGCGTGGCCAAGGCCTGTATTAAGGACAATGTCCTGTTAGCCAGTGGAACTTCGGTTTTGGCTGGTCTACCTGGAGGGATTGTCATGGCGATTACTATTCCGACAGACGTAGCCCAGTTTTATGCATTCTCATTAAAACTGGCTCAGGAGCTAGGGTATATTTACGGATTTGATGATCTCTGGGCATCGCGCAATGAGTTAAGTGAAGATGCTAAAAACACTCTCTTGCTATATCTTGGTGTCATGCTGGGAGTAAATGGCGCAGGTGCTCTGCTTCGATCAGGCGGTGTGACAGTAGCCAAGCAAGTCATAAAAGTAGTGAACAAGAAAGCCTTGACAAAGACGCTCTGGTATCCTATTTTAGAAAAAGTTTTGAAGATTTTTGGAGTCAATCTGACAAAAGGAGGCCTAGCCAAAGGGATGGGGAAAGTGATTCCTATCCTAGGTGGAGTCATTTCTGGTGGCTTAACCTTTGCGACCATGAAACCGATGGGAGAAAGATTGCAACAGGAATTGTCCAAGCTAGTCAACTACAATGAAGTGCAATATCAAAGAGACGTTGATACTATCCGAAAAGAGGTCGAAATCATCGAAGGAGAGTAATATGGGATTCATTAAAATTCTAGCCAAGACTTACGGGAATTACTTTTTTGTGATGCAAAGCATCAAAGTCCTGAAGAACATGAAAAAAGATGACAATGATCTAGTAGGTTTCGGGAAAGTACTGCTTGCTGACAAGCTGATGGATGTAGCCCAGTGGCTCGCAAAACCAGATGATAAGGAATAACTTGAAATGAAAGAAACTAGCAGGAACTCCACTGCTAGTTTTTTAATCTCTTCCCATATGGTATAATATAAGCAGTAAAATCATTTTATACTCTTCGAAAATCTCTTCAAACCACGTCTGCTTCACCTTGCCGTAGGTATGGTTACTGACTTCGTCAGTTCTATCCACAACCTCAAAACACTGTTTTGAGCAACCTGCGGCTAGCTTCCTAGTTTGCTCTTTGATTTTCATTGAGTATTAGAACATACAATGGAGGTCGTCATGGACAATATCATCGATGTGTCAATTCCCGTTGCAGAAGTGGTGGACAAGCATCCAGAAGTCTTGGAAATTCTAGTGGAGCTAGGTTTTAAACCGCTTGCTAATCCCTTGATGCGCAATACAGTCGGTCGCAAAGTATCGCTTAAGCAGGGTTCTAAACTTGAAGGAACGCCTATGGACAAGATTGTCCGCACACTAGAAGCGAACGGCTATGAAGTGATTGGATTAGACTAATGGCAGATGAACGGATTCATATCCTACGGGATATTTTGTTAGAATTGCACAATGGCGCCTCTCCTGAGTCAGTTCAGGAGCGTTTTGATGCGACCTTTACTGGTGTGTCAGCCATCGAGATTTCCCTTATGGAGCACGAGCTGATGAACTCAGACTCAGGTGTGACCTTTGAAGATGTCATGGAGCTCTGTGATGTCCATGCCAATCTTTTTAAAAATGCTGTTAAGGGCGTCGAAGTGGAGGATACTGAACACCCTGGCCACCCCGTTCGCGTCTTCAAGGATGAAAATCTGGCACTCCGTGCTGCCTTGATTCGCATTCGGAGATTGTTGGATACCTATGAGTCTATGGAAGACGAGGAAATGCTGGCGGAGATGCGCAAGGGTTTGGTCCGTCAAATGGGGCTTTTGGGGCAATTTGACCTTCACTACCAGCGCAAGGAAGAGCTCTTCTTTCCTATCATGGAGCGCTATGGACACGATTCACCTCCAAAAGTTATGTGGGGAGTGGATGACCAGATCAGAGAACTCTTTCAGACAGCTCTAGCGACAGCCAAGTCACTACCAGAAGTGTCGATTTCTACTGTAAAGGAAACTTTTGAAGCTTTTGCGACAGAGTTTGAAAGCATGATTTTCAAGGAAGAGTCCATCCTCCTCATGATTCTTCTTGAGTCTTTTACTCAGGATGACTGGATTCAGATTGCGGAGGAGAGCGATGCTTACGGCTATGCTATCATCCGTCCGTCTGAGAAATGGGTGCCAGAACGTCAGAGTTTCGTTGAGGAAAAGAGCGCAGAGGAGCCCGTGCAGCTAGACACGGCTGAAGGTCAAGTTCAGCAAGTCATTAATACACCAGAAGGCCAGTTCACCATTACCTTTACCCCTAAGGAAAAGGAAGCAGTGCTGGACCGCCATAGTCAACAGGCTTTTGGGAATGGCTATCTCTCTGTCGAGCAGGCCAATCTCATCCTCAATCATCTCCCTATGGAGATTACCTTTGTCAATAAAGACGATATCTTCCAGTATTACAATGACAATGCGCCAGCTGATGAGATGATTTTCAAACGGACGCCGTCCCAAGTCGGGCGCAATGTAGAACTCTGTCATCCGCCTAAGTACCTAGACAAGGTAAAGGCCGTTATGAAAGGTCTTCGTGAAGGGGTCAAGGACAAGTATGAAATGTGGTTCAAGTCGGAGTTGCGAGGTAAGTTTGTCCACATCACCTATGCTGCAGTACACGATGAAAACGGGGAATTTCAAGGGGTGTTGGAGTATGTTCAGGATATCCAGCCTACCGAGAGATTGATACGGACTATTTCCGTGGATTAGAATAAGGAGAATCAATGAGTTACGAACAGGAATTTATGAAGGAATTTGAAGCCTGGGTCAATACCCAGATCATGATCAACGACATGGCGCACAAGGAAAGTCAAAAGGTCTACGAAGAAGATCAAGACGAGCGTGCCAAAGATGCCATGATTCGCTACGAAAGTCGCTTGGATGCCTACCAGTTCTTGCTGGGCAAGTTTGAAAATTTCAAGGCAGGCAAGGGATTCCATGACTTGCCAGAGGGATTGTTTGGCGAGAGAAACTATTAAAATTCAGATACTTTCTTGATTTTTTGCCAAAATCTTGATAGAATATCTTTATTAAATCCTTGTCAGAGCAGGGATTTTTTATTGAAAGGATTTTATCATGTCAAAGAAACTCCAACGTAAAAAACAATTGCGAAATAGCCTTCGTCGTTCAGGTGCATTTTCAACTACGGTGACCAAGGTTGTCGAAGAGACCAAGAAAGTCGTGAAACAAGCAGAAAAATCTGCCAGCCAAGCAGGAAAAGTTGTCTCTAAAAAAGTGGAACAAGCAGTAGAAGCGACCAAGGAACAAGCTCAAAAAGTGGCGAATTCAGTAGAAGATTTCGCAGCTACTTTGGGTGGCCTCTCAGTAGATCGTGCTAAGACTTTCTATGATGAAGGCATCAAGTCAGCTGCTGACTTTAAAAATTGGACTGAAAAAGAACTCCTTGCCTTGAAGGGAATCGGCCCAGCTACGATTAAGAAATTAAAAGAACACGGAATCAGCTTCAAGTAATTTTTCTTGTCCCTTGCATTTCTGTGAAAAACTTGCTACAATAAAGCCATCAGAGGTGTTTTGAATCCCACATTTAACAGAAAGTGGCGGTGCTGAGAAGTCCACAAATGTGTCAAAACTGGTTGCTGATGGATGAAAATGAAATAAAAGTGTCTTTGTATATCCTTCAAAGACAAGAGTTGCGGGCGTCTGCCCGAAATTGGGTGGTACCGCGGATAAACACATTCGTCCCTGTCATGTAGATGGCAGGGGCGATTTTTTGTAGAAAGCGAGGGAGGAAGATGACAAGAGCAGAGTTACCTGAACGAATAGAGACTGAGCGTCTCGTTTTACGAGTCCGTACAGTAGCTGATGCTGAGGATATCCATGCCTACGCTAGTCTGCCAGAAGTTGCCTACCCAGCAGGCTTTCCACCCGTCCAGACCTTGGAAGATGAGATTTATTACCTAGAGCATATCCTTCCTGAGCGGAATCAAAAGGAAAATCTCCCAGCTGGTTACGGAATTGTCGTCAAAGGAAACGATAAAGTCATTGGTTCTGTTGACTTCAACCATCGCCATGCGGATGATGTGTTGGAGATTGGCTATACCTTGCACTCAGACTATTGGGGTCGAGGCTATGTCCCAGAAGCAGCGCGTTCCTTGATTGACCTAGCTTTTAGAGAACTAGGTCTTCATAAGATAGAATTGTCTTGCTTTGGCTACAATATCCAAAGTCAACGAGTCGCAGAGAAGCTTGGATTTACCCTTGAAGCTCGCATAAGGGACAGAAAGGATGTTCAAGGAAATCGCTGTGACAGTCTCATATATGGCTTGCTGAGGAGTGAGTGGGAGAGTTTAAACTGTTAGTTGAGGGAGGTAATTTTTGAAATTAATGTGTTTTCTTGAGACCGATGATAGAGTAAGGAAGTTTTTTGTTCAAGTTTGGAAAATATGTTTGAATGCGCTTGCTTTTTTTCCTATACTGTCCCTTGTATCTATTTTAGGATTAACACTTCCCGCATTTTTTATTAAGCTTATTTTTTAGCAGGGATATTGCAATTTCTATTCTGGAGATAATAACTTTTTTTGTTTTTGATATGTTTTTATCTTAAATTATTCTCTAAAAGAAGGATCTCTGAGATTGCTATTCTTACTTATTGGTGTATTTCTATCTCAACTTTGATTATATTCTTCCTAATTGATTTAAAATTAGTTATAATTTTCCAGTTTGCATTGATACTGATATATGCATTTAAATATATAAATCGATTTAATAAGTTTAGAGACTTTCTTACTAAAAGTACTGAATCCTTGGCTTTTATAAATGTTTTTGATGGAATATTCTGCGGAATATTGATTTACTTTTTACAAAATTTGAATTTAGTTGAATCAATTTTGATTAACGTATCTCAGTATTTCTTAACTAATTATGGTATAAGTGAAAAATCAAATAAACAACTGGTTCAGTATTTTAACAATATTAATACTACCATCTATATTATCTACCATAAAAAGTATAGTATCAATTAAGATATTTAAAAAAGTTAATAAAGTAGATGTTCCTAAGGGAAGGACACTATGGAATGTATATGCCACGATGTTTATTACTTCGTTTTTGTGGTATTATATATATCTTTATTACTTTTTTTCTAAAGCTATGAATTCTGAGACTGTTTTAGTAATTGACACTCTTATATTCATTTTATATATAGTACTTTATTCATTCTTTTGGTGGCAAATTTATAATATGATTGGATATGGTGCAAAAGATATAAAAGAAGTGATTGCTTCATGGCTAATTGCAACAATGAGTATATTATTGTTGACAGTATTTAATCAAGTTGAAAACGAATTAATCAATGCTCTAAGCTGGTTTTTACCAATACTAATTCCAAATCTAATAGGGGAAATAAATTCTCAGTTTGATACAAATAAATATAAGAAAAAACCAATAAGAACTGATAAAATGGATAGACACCTCTATCGAGTTCAAATATATTGTTTTCTTACTTTATTAATGTTGAGTATTATTCCAAAGTTAATTGAAATTATATGGGGATGGAAGATTAAAGTAGAGTTGGCCAAACTAATAAATTCGTCATTTGATTGGACATCTGAATTTATTGCCTCAACTATAATTGTTTTCTTTTGTTTCATATTATCATTAATTATTGGAAGGGGCATAATTTGGTTGTTAAAATATTTCTATTTAGATCCATCAAAAAGATATTATAAATTTGAAAAAAATAAAAGGAGAAAAAATAATGTCTAAAGAACTTTCACCTAAATACAATCCAGCCGAGGTTGAGGCTGGTCGTTATCAAAAATGGCTTGATGCCGATGTTTTCAAGCCTTCAGGAGATCAAAAGGCTAAGCCATATTCTATCGTCATTCCACCACCAAACGTAACTGGGAAACTTCACCTTGGTCACGCTTGGGATACGACCTTGCAGGATATCATCATCCGTCAAAAACGCATGCAAGGTTTTGATACGCTTTGGCTTCCAGGGATGGACACGCTGGGATTGCGACTCAGGCTAAGGTTGAGGAGCGTTTGCGGGAGCAAGGAATTTCCCGCTATGACCTCGGTCGTGAATCTTTCTTGACGAAAGTCTGGGAATGGAAAGACGAATATGCCACCACCATCAAGGAACAATGGGGCAAGATGGGACTCTCTGTAGACTACTCTCGTGAGCGTTTCACCCTTGATGAAGGTTTGTCAAAAGCGGTTCGTAAGGTCTTTGTGGACCTTTACAAAAAAGGCTGGATCTACCGTGGTGAATTTATCATCAACTGGGACCCAGCGGCTCGCACAGCCCTCTCTGATATTGAGGTAATCCACAAGGACGTCGAAGGTGCCTTCTACCACATGAACTACATGCTAGAAGACGGCTCACGCGCCCTTGAAGTTGCGACCACTCGTCCTGAGACCATGTTTGGGGACGTTGCGGTTGCAGTCAATCCAGAAGACCCACGCTACAAGGACTTGATCGGTAAAAACGTCATCCTTCCAATCGCTAATAAATTGATTCCAATCGTTGGGGATGAGCACGCAGATCCTGAGTTTGGTACTGGTGTCGTGAAAATCACACCTGCCCATGATCCAAACGACTTCTTGGTTGGTCAACGCCATAACTTGCCACAAGTCAACGTCATGAACGATGACGGAACCATGAACGACTTGGCCTTCGAATTTGCAGGTATGGACCGTTTTGAAGCTCGTAAGGCAGTCGTTGCTAAGTTAGAAGAAATCGGTGCCCTCGTTAAAATCGAAAAACGTGTCCACAGTGTTGGTCACTCCGAACGTACAGGTGTTGTGGTTGAACCACGCTTGTCTACGCAATGGTTCGTTAAGATGGACCAATTGGCTAAGAATGCCATTGCCAACCAAGACACAGAGAACAAGGTAGAATTCTACCCACCTCGTTTCAATGATACCTTCCTTCAATGGATGGAAAATGTCCACGACTGGGTAATCTCTCGTCAGCTCTGGTGGGGTCACCAAATCCCTGCTTGGTACAATGCTGAGGGTGAAATGTACGTCGGTGAAGAAGCTCCAGAAGGTGACGGTTGGACTCAGGACGAAGACGTCTTGGATACTTGGTTCAGTTCTGCCCTTTGGCCATTCTCAACCATGGGCTGGCCGGATGTCGACTCAGAAGACTTCAAACGTTACTTCCCAACGTCAACCTTGGTAACAGGTTACGATATCATCTTCTTCTGGGTGTCTCGTATGATCTTCCAATCCTTGGAATTCACTGGCCGTCAGCCATTCCAAAACGTTCTGATTCACGGTCTCATTCGTGACGAGCAAGGACGCAAGATGTCTAAATCTCTCGGTAACGGGATTGACCCAATGGATGTCATCGAGAAATATGGTGCTGATGCCCTTCGTTGGTTCCTGTCAAATGGTTCTGCACCAGGCCAAGATGTGCGCTTCTCTTACGAGAAAATGGATGCTTCATGGAACTTCATTAACAAGATCTGGAACATCTCTCGCTACATCCTCATGAACAATGAAGGTTTGACCCTCGAGCAAGCAACTGCCAATGTCGAGAAAGTTGCCAACAAGGAAGCTGGAAACGTTACAGACCGTTGGATTCTCCATAACCTCAATGAAACCATCGGAAAAGTCACTGAAAACTTTGACAAGTTTGAATTTGGTGTCGCTGGACACATTCTCTACAACTTCATCTGGGATGAGTTTGCGGACTGGTACGTTGAGTTGACCAAGGAAGTCCTTTATAGCGATAACGAAGAAGAGAAAGTTATCACACGTTCTGTTCTCCTTTATACATTGGATAAGATCCTTCGTCTCCTTCACCCAATCATGCCATTCGTGACAGAGGAAATCTTTGGCCAAATTTCAGAAGGCTCTATCGTGACAGCAACATACCCAACTGTTAATCCAGCCTTTGAAGACCTAGCTGCCCACACTGGTGTGGAAAGCCTCAAAGACTTGATCCGTGCTGTTCGTAATGCGCGTGCGGAAGTAAACGTAGCACCAAGCAAGCCTATCACCATCCTTGTTAAGACAAGCGATAGCGACTTGGAAGCCTTCTTTAACAGCAATGTCAACTACATCAAACGCTTCACAAATCCAGAACACTTGGAAATCGCGTCAACCATCCCTGCACCTGAACTGGCTATGTCAAGCGTCATCACAGGAGCAGAAATCTACCTGCCTCTTGCAGATCTCCTCAATGTCGAAGAAGAACTAGCTCGTCTCGACAAGGAACTCGCTAAATGGCAAAAAGAACTGGATATGGTCGGTAAAAAGCTCTCTAACGAGCGCTTCGTAGCCAATGCCAAACCAGAAGTCGTCCAAAAAGAACGCGACAAACAAGCCGACTACCAAACTAAATACGATGCGACTGTAGCACGTATTAATGAGATGAAGAAACTCGTGAAATAAACACAGAAACGCGGTGGAATGCCGTGTTTTTTGGTATAATGAGAGAGAGTAAATTTTAAAGATAATGGTTTCAAAATGTGAGGTGAAGAAGATGGATAATCATACACCAGAGTAGAGAAGAAAAAATATGCATGCAATAAAAAGTAAGAATTTTAAGATTGAATTAACTCTAAGAAAAGAATTGTGGTCTCGAGGGTTACGCTATCAGAAAAATGTAAAAACAGTTTTTGGGAGACCAGATATTGTTTTTAAAGGGAAGAAAGTTACAGTTTTTTATGATGGAGAATTTTGGCATGGCTATGATTGGGAGCATAAGAAGAATAATATCCAAAGCAGAAGAGATTACTGGATTCCTAAAATTGAACGAAATATGGCCAGAGCTAAGGAGGTGACAGCTAAGCTAGAGTCAGAAGGGTGGACTGTACTGAGGTTTTGGGGAAAGGAGATAAAGGATGATGTTGAAAAGTGTGGAGACAGAATTGAACTTGTTTTGGGAGTGATTAGGCCTAATTGAAAAATAATTAGATTAAAATGGGAAATAAAATTAATAGATCAATTATTCAATAAAGCAAAATTAAATATTGATCTTTATTGTAAAATGGAACTAGTTAATTACAGGAGGTTATTAGAAATGTATAAACTTGAAGATTACAAAGAAGTTCAATCATTCATTGAGACATATATCGGCAGTGGTTTAGCAAAAGAAATGATTTTGAAGTTGGATGCTAACTTTATAACACCGTTTTTAAAGAAAGGGGAAAACTATCAAGATGTTTGGAACAATTTAGTAGAAGAGTATTTTGCATTGCATGCAACCATTGATATTATTAAACTAGGGAGAAATAGGTCTGAGATAAATGTACCTACAAATAGAGGTTCTAGTTGGAAAAATTATGAACGTAAACTAGAAAAACAAGGTTGGAATAAGATTAGCATTGAAACTCTAAAAAAATCTACTGTTGAGATACTTAGCTACTTAAGCAATTCCCGAGAAAATAATGGTATTTCAAAAGGATTGGTTTTGGGGAATGTCCAGTCTGGTAAAACTGCAAATATGTCAGGAGTTATTTCTATGGCAGCGGATTTAGGATATAACTTTTTCATAGTTTTATCCGGAACTATTGAGAATTTGAGGAATCAGACTGCAAATCGTTTATATAATGATGTCAGAGAGACGAACAATTTGACTTGGAGACTAGTGGACAGACCAAGCCTTAGAAGTAATTTACCTGATCAGAAGATATCTAAATTTTTATTAAGTGAAAATGACAAGGATAGATATTTAACAGTATGTCTTAAGAACAAAAGCCGTCTTGAAAATCTTATTCATTGGCTTTATTCAGATGAAAACAAAACTAGACAATTAAAGGTTTTAGTAATAGACGATGAGGCAGACCAAGCTAGCGTTAATACTAATAAAATAGAGGAGCAAGATCCAACGACAATCAACAAACTAATCAAAGAATTAGTGAATAAAGGTAATGTGAAAGCCATGAACTATATTGCTTACACAGCAACTCCTTATGCAAATATATTAAACGAAACTGCAAATGATTCTCTATATCCAAAAGATTTTATTGTTGTACTACCTCAATCAACTGATTATATTGGTCCAGAAGAAATGTTTGGGACATCGGAACCTGAACAAGTACAAAAGGTTGATATAGTAAGGGAGATAAGTGACTATGATGTTCAAATTATTAGGGGACTAGGTAAAGGCGAAGCAATTCAGATACCAAAATCTTTAGAGGAAGCTATTGATTGGTTTATCATTTCAACTGGTGCAATGCGTCATTTAGGATATAGAAAACCTGTCAGTATGTTAATACATACTTCTTTTAAGGTCAATGACCATGAATCTATTGCTAAGATTATTACATATTATTTCAAAAGAATCCGAAACAATCCTAGTGAATTTTTTAGCAAATTAGAAATTCTTTATAGGAATGAAAAGATAGACTTCAGTAGGCAGAGATTCTTAGATAATATGGAGAATTATAGCTCTCCAGATGCTGTACCTACATATCCCAATTGGGTAGATATTAGGGAACAAATTGAGAGAATTTTCTGCCTTGATGATAATGAATACTTAAGTCACGTTCAGCTGACGGATAACGGAGAGCCTAAATATCACGAAGGTTTTCATATTGCAATTGATAACAGTAAAATGACTTCTGCTGACGAGATAATTCGTTTAGTTTACCCGAGCTCTGTAAATGCCACCAAATTAGCTCCTGCTTTTATTGTAATAGGAGGAAATACTCTGTCTAGAGGTTTGACAATTGAAGGATTGGTATCGACATTTTTTTTAAGAAATACAAACCAGGCAGATACTCTAATGCAAATGGGACGGTGGTTTGGTTATAGAAAAGGGTATGAAATATTCCCTAGAGTATGGATGGAGTACGATGCCTATGAACGGTTTCAATTTTTATCTCAGTTAGACTATGAATTGAGGGCGAATTTAGCAGAGTACTCTGAAAGAAATCTTACTCCAATAGAAGTTGCTCCTAAAATAAAGAATTCTCCAGACTACCAGTTGGTCAAGATTACTTCAGTTAATAAAATGCAATCAGCTATTTCGGCTGAATTCAATTTTTCTGGCTTTAATTCTCAAACAATTTATTTTAAAGATTGTACGGAACAATTAGTTCATAATTTTCGCTTAACTAAAAAATTTCTAAATTCATTGGACGCTCCCCAAAAGTCAGCATTATCAGATTCTAAACTAGTTTGGAAAGAAGTTGACTCAGTACAGGTTGAGAAATTTTTACAAGAGTATCAGGTTATTTCTGAAGACATACGTATGGCGACAATAAATAATCTGATTGAATGGTTGAAGGAAAATAATCATACAATTAATGATTGGAATATTGTGTTATCAAGCAAAGGGAGAATTGAATTTGCAGATGTCGGTAGTGATTGGAATATTCATGGTTATAATCCTAAAGGAGTAACACGGACGAAATTAGTTTCAAACAGTAAGGGAGAGATTGTTTCAATTGGCGTATTGCGTCAGCCTGACGATTTGATTGCTGATATTGATGACCTAAATTATGAAGATAAGAAAGCTGTGAAGATGGAGGAGATCCGAAGTTTGAGAGATTCTAAAGGATTTGGGAAAACTCCTTTACTGGTGATTTATAGAATAGATAAGGATAGCGAACCAGTAAATAAATCATCAAATCGCAGAGAGAAATTAAATTTCAGTCATGATATAATTGGGATAAATATTTTAATACCAAGCTTCATTGATGTTTCAACCAAAAATATTACAACGCAATTGATGCCACTGATAAAATCTATTGATGATTAAGGGAGATAGGATATTGAAAATAAAAATTGCTACAGATGATCCTCAAAGCATGGCTCAGGATGGTGCCTCAATATTACGTTCACTTCAGAATAAATCTATACCATTGCTTGATTTAATAGTTCGCGAATCAATTCAGAACAGCTTAGATGCCGGAATTGATGATGTAGGCAGCACAAGAGTCGATTTTCATTTTGGAGATTTTGATGCTGAGAATTTAGCTAGGCATCTTGAGGAGTATCCGATGAACTCTTGTCAAACTATTGCGACAAAACTAAATATTTAGCGATATCTGATAAAAACACTTTTGGATTAACGGGAGCTGTATCAGGAGATTCTCATGATGATTTAGTGAATTCCAACTTTCACAAACTAGTTTTTGGAATAGGCAAGAATCAGGAGAAAGAAGGTGCAGGGGGTAGTTGGGGATTAGGAAAGACTAGTTTTTTCAGAATAGGAAATGGAATAGTTATCTATTATACTAGAATAAAAAAAGCGAATTCTTATGAAGAGAGATTAATAGGATCTTTAATAGAAAATAATAAATTGGAAGATAGGTTACTACCGAAATCAAACAGAGGGATTGCTTGGTGGGGTGAAGAGGGAAGTAATAATCAGATTCTGCCCATTACAGATCCTGATAAAATAAAAGAGATTTTAAATTTATTTGATATTAAGCCTTACCAAGCAAATGAGACGGGGACTACAGTTCTTATACCTTTTCTAAGAGAAGATGTTTCTGATTTACAAGATAATGGCTCATCATTTTATTGGACGAATGATTTAGAATCTTCAATAAAAATGTCAGTTCTCAGATGGTATTTTCCTAGATTGATGAACAATACTTACAGAAGTCACTTTAATACTAATATGCTGATTTGTTCGGTTAATGATGAATTTGTTAATGTTGAATCTGAAGCTGTTTTTAACATTTTCCAAAAACTGTACAACTCGGCTTTGCTAGGCAACCCAGTGAGTAGTGAGTTTATTGTTAAGCCTGTTATATTGAAAAGGAAGGCTGGTGCTGATAATAAAAAACCTTTGGGATTCATATCTTATGTTGAAATTTCTGAAGAAGATTTAGATATGTGCCCGCCAAATAATTGTCCATCACCCCTAGAATATATAGGAAAAAACTCAGGTATTGATTCCTCAACTGAGATCAAAATTTTTGCATACTGCAGAAAACCTGGGATGATTGTCGAATATGATTCGGATAACTATTGGCTGCCAACTTCTAAAATTCTTAAAGATAAGTCTGTACTGCTTTCAATTTTTGTTCCAGTCTCCAAAGAAAAGCTTTCTCCAACATATTATGCTGATTTTCCCACTGTAGAATCTTATTTAAGAGGTGTTGAAAATGCTGATCATGCTAATTGGACTGACGAAAGCGGCTTTACTCTTATAAAGAGATTGAAGAATGAAGTTTGTAAATTCATCCTTAATGAATTTGAAGAGAATGATATTTCAGAAACAGGAAATGAGACAAGCAGACTTTCCAAAATATTAGGTAAATCACTCCTTCCGCCAACGGGATATGGGAGAAATTCTAGCTCGGAAGTTAATATTGAGAATAGGAAAAGCAGAAATGTTGGATTTAAGAGCAGTTTATCCATAGATTCTGTAAAAGTTGTCGATGAAATGAATGTTGTTTTGAAAGTTAAAGTCAGAATTCCTAGCGGCCATAGAGCAAAGCTAAAATTAATTCTTGAAACACAAGATGGCCAGATGGATCAGAAAAAGTGGTGTGATAACTTTGATGAAATCCCCTACCCTTTTAGTATTATATCAGTTAAAGACTTGATCGGAACCTATTCGGAATCATTAGAGAATTCCATCAAGCAAGGGGAAGTATTGCTGCCGATTTATGAAAAAGATATTAGAACAGAGTTGGAAATCGTTGTCAATAAGCGATCTAATCAATATCAACCAATGCTAATTATTACTCAGTAAAAGGGAGATTTACTATGAATACTTTTAACTTGTTCAAACAGATTAATAAAGAGTTAGAAGAAAAAATTGGTCTTTTTGTTAGCGATTATTCTTTAAACTATAAAATAGACGGTGAACAAAAAGATATTCTTTGTCCTATTGTGCCAAATACTGTCCAAGTAATGTCTGAATTAGACAGTAATTGGACGTCGGACTATGATGATTTAATAGTCAAACAAACAATCAAAATTGAAAATTCATCGTATTTGTTCGGAGTAGATGGAATTACTTTGGAACAGAATAAATTGGGAATTGGAGTACATATACATTCAAAAACCTCAATGTTTCAGGAAACAATTTCAAAAGCTGAAGTATGTAAAAGTGAAATCCCACAGTCATTTGATATAGTCTGTTCATTTCCCAAAGGAAAATTGAGAGGAAAAGTTTATATTGAAACTTTCTTTTACATTAAAAAATTAAATAAAACTTTTCCTACACATGCAGATTTAGAAGGGATGCGAGTCTCTCAAAAAAATATTTCGGAACTTGTTTTAATTATTGATGGAGATGGTTCTATGTTCCCAATTGGTGAATTTGAAGATAAAAATGGTCCATTGTGGAAATTGAAACTGGGTAAATTTAATGCTTCCGAAGATTCGTTTTCTTATGATAATATCAGCATATTGCTGAATACAGAACACAACTTATTTAAGCAATTGAAAGAAAGAAAAACTGCTCTTAGCAGGGGGCTTATGATGGAAATCGTATCTCAGGCTATGACTATCATTATCAATAAAGTTATGGAAGAAAGAGAAGAAGCCGAAATAGATACTGATATCAGTGATGGAACGATTCTTTCAACAGTAGATTATTGGATATCTGTTTTTGATGTTGACACTAGTGATACTGTACATATATCAAATTCTTTAAGAATAGCGTTAGAACAAATTTTGCCTGAGGAGTAACAAATGCTTAATTGGGAACAAATTAATTATGATATTACCAAATCTGAAATTGAATATAATTCATTGAATAATATGAATCCAGCAACTATTGCGTCTAATTTAACTTCGGAATTCAAACGTATCAGAGAGCTCTTAATTCAAGCTAGAGATGATATTTTTGACGAGTGGCATTTAGATACTGCTGAAAAATTAGGTTATGACTTTGATTTGTTATTTGCAATCAGATTGTACGATATCTTGGGGCTTAATAACAATTTTAGTAATAGAGCTGCATCTAATGATGAGATTTGGAGATTTTTATCAATTAGAGTAATTCCAGACATAGTTCATAGCCGATGGGGAATGAACGAAGCTAGATACATGACTTCCAGAAGAATTTGGTTAAAAAACTTATGGTGGTACATACACCTATCTTGGAATGGCGATACAGAAAGAACCTATGAGATATTAAAAAATAATACGACGGATACAGTTTTGCAATTGGTTGAAAGACCTGGTGTTGGCTATTACGTTTCCTTATACAGAGAAATCATGCTTCAGTATTCTTGCATTAATGACCCTGGCAGGACTTTATTCAGAAAAGTTCTTAAATTGAATACAGCGCTTTTGCCAGTAACTTACCCAGAATTGATTTCAGGCGGTATTAAAGAATATGTTAGTTATCTTTTTAGAAAGGTTCAGTGATTTTGCTGATTTTTAATCATATTTTTGAAAGTGTTTTTTTAAAAAATGTTGGACAAATTAAAAGAATAAGAATTTTGACAGGATATACTTCAGGAAAATTTTTGAAATTTTTTGTTGACGAATTTCCGAATATACCTATAGAGGTGTATATAGGCATGTCACAACTGGTATAAAAAAGGGCGATCATGAGGTCTACCAAATGCTCTCTCAAGCAAGTAACTTTTATTTGTATTATCAAATTGTAGGGAACAACACTCATATAAAACTTTTTGAAATTGAGTATTATGACCATATAGAGACATATGTTGGCTCAGCAAATTTCTCTGCTTCTGGAATGTTTGAACAAAACGAAGTAATGACATTTGTAGATTCAAATAATGATTCATTATTTTTGGATCAATTTAAAAGATCAATAGAAGTAAGTGACCCTAAGGCAGTTGAATTACTCTTAGATTGTGATGAAGATTATATCGGAACAGATGATATTTCAATAACTGATGAAAATCTAGTTCGGTACAGACGTATCTGCAAACCTTATACTATATCATTTCGTCGTAATTCTGTCTTTTTAAATAAGTTTCAGGTCCCCCTAGTTACAGATACACTTAACTGTAAAATTTATAATAAAGATGATAAAACAATTATTCGTTTTCCAAGTAGCTTTAGAGTAAAAACAAAGTTTCCAATCAATAAGAGAATTAGCTTATTCTGTGAGAATATTGAATTACAATGTGTTGTCTATGGTAAATTCAATAGTACGTTGCAATTTGAAAATCGAAAATTAGAAGAAATATTAATTGAAAAATTCCAATGTAATTTGGATCTACTAGAACAGAAATTACTCGATTTTGGTGTTTCACATTTGCTTTTTGAAAGGATTAATGAAACTGAGTATATTATTTCTTTTAAATCAAAAAAATAGGAGAATTTATAGGAGGTTTGTAAATTGTGTTGAAAATGATTGAGACATTCAGCGGTATAGGAAGCCAAGCGCAAGCTTTAAAAAATTTAGAAATTGATCATAAAGTAGTTGCGATTGCTGAATGGGATATTAATGCAATGTATGCATATGATATTTTACATAATGGTAAACAAGATATAAAAAGCCTAAGACACCATACGAAAGAATCATTAATTAAATTTCTTTCAAAATATAACTTATCTAGCAATGGGAAAAATCCTATAACCTTAAAAGCTTTAAAATCAATGTCTATAGCTCAATTAAAAGCCATATATATTTCTATAAAAAGAAATAATAATTTAGTTGACATATCGGAAATACATGCTCAAGACTTACCCGATGCAGACATCTTGACCTACTCTTTTCCCTGCCAAGATTTATCGATTAGTGGATACTGGCATAATAATACAGGCGGTATTGACAGAGATGCTGAAAATCGTTCAACTTTATTATGGGAAATCGAGAGAATTTTACAAGAATATGTTGCATCTCAAAAAAAACTACCTCGATTTCTACTAATGGAGAATGTTAGTAATATTCTGTCAAAAAGACATATTGGTAATTTTAATGAATGGAAAGATTTTCTATGCAATATAGGATATATAAATAAAGTTTATACTCTAGATGCTAGAAATTTTGGAGTTCCACAATCAAGAGAACGAACATTTATGATCAGTATCTTGTCTGAAAATTCTAAAGAGCAAGAAGTGATAACAGATTATTTAAGTAAAAATGACTTACAAACATATAAAAACTGAAAAGAGTACAAGTCTAAGTGATTTTTTAAGATTAGATTACTCTATTGAAAAATATAAACAAGAAGCAATTGAAAGCACCCCTAGATTTACAGAGTCTAGAAAAAAAAATCTTTTATGATAATATTGTACTTGCAACAGGTACTGAAGTTCATGAGTCAATAGCTAAGACCGTAACTACTAAACAAGATAGAAATCCCAATTCGGGAATTATTAAATATGACGAAAATAACTATTTGATAAAGCGAAACATTTATTATCGAAACTTAACTCCAAGAGAATGTTTTATGCTGATGGGATTCAAGGAAGAGCAATATGAGTTATTATTATCTAATAATTTTATAAATAAAAAGGGAACTATGTTTTTAACTCCAAGTAAATTAAATAAAATGGCTGGAAATAGTATTGTCGTTCCGATTCTTGAAAAAATTTTTAAACAGCTTGAGGATATTCGTAAAGAATTATCATCTTTAGCAAAATCAGAATTATAAATTAAACTAAAAAGTATTATTGGAGTTAGATGAAACTATTGTCCCGGTATATCGTTATATAACAAATAAATAAGAACATGACGATAAATCATGTTCTTATTTATTTGATAATAGTTCCACTGCAGGTCGATCAACAGGGGCCCAATTAAGAGTAGGTAATTGAGTAGGTAACAACCAAGTAGAATTTTGATGCTCCAGCAATTCTAGATTGCCAGAAATTAGTTTTGCATGGTAGGTTTTCATATTGACTGTCCCGAAATCATAGTCATAAGATGCTTCGTTGATATAGGCTAGAATTTCAATGTCAGAATTTAATTCTTCTTTGATTTCACGTATCAGAGCTTGTTCAGGAGATTCACCGTTTTCTAGTTTTCCACCTGGAAATTCCCAAAAACCTCCTAGACTTTTCCCTTCAGGTCTTTGTGCGCAGAAGAATTTCCCATCTTTTTCGATTGCTGCAGCAACGACATTAATTATTTTTTTTTGACATAAGTTTCCTCCAACTTATATTTTATCAAAAAATTTCATTCTCTATGTGATAAACTATTGGATTTTTGATTAATGAATCATATATAAATCGATTCTTTCTCCCATTTAACCTTTGACTATTCCGCAAAATTATCGTACAATAAAGAGTACATGATAAAATGAGGTCAGAGTCTGTTTGCTCTGGCGATAGTAGTATAAATGAGGAGAAACGCTTTGGAATTAGAAGTATTTGCTGGGCAAGAAAAAAGTGAACTATCTATGATTGAGGTAGCGCGTGCTATCTTGGAACTTCGTGGTCGCGATCATGAGATGCATTTTAGCGATCTTGTAAACGAAATTCAAAACTATCTTGGAACATCAAACAGCGATATCCGCGAAGCCTTGCCTTTGTTCTACACAGAGTTGAACTTTGACGGTAGCTTCATCTCTCTTGGAGACAACAAATGGGGTCTTCGTTCATGGTATGGTGTGGACGAAATCGACGAAGAAATCATCGCTCTTGAAGAAAGTGACGACGATGAAGTAGCACCAAAAGCTAAGAAGCAGCGTGTCAATGCCTTCATGGATGGTGATTCAGATGCCATTGACTACAATGCAGATGATCCAGAAGACGAGGACGCGTACGAAGCTGATCCAGCTCTTTCATATGATGATGAAAATCCAGATGATGAGAAAAATGAAGTGGAAGCTTACGATGCAGAAATCAACGAAATCGCTCCTGATGACTTGGGTGAAGATGTGGATCTCAACGAAGAAGACGACGAGTTTTCTGACGATGACGCTGAAACGAGTGAAGAAGAGTAAAAGACTTCACAGAGGAGATCGCCTGATCTCCTTTTTTGTTCCTTGAGCGTGTTGCCCGTTTGGATGCGGATTTTTAGTTTGTTTTCTGAAAACAATCTTCTTTTTTTCATCTTTTACCAATTCGGGTTGACAAATATTCTGCTTTGAGGTATCATATTGTTCGGGCACCTCTTTTAGAGGTCGGGGCTCCCTAGTTACTAGGGAGCTATTTTTGTTTTTTCAGGAAGTTTTCTTGAAAAGTCGTTATCCATAAGGGTCTTGTTTTCGATCTCCCCTCGTAGTCAACAAGGCCTTGAGCATTTTAGAAAGAGGAATCTATGTCTACGAAATATATTTTTGTAACTGGTGGTGTGGTGTCGTCTATTGGGAAAGGGATTGTCGCAGCAAGTCTAGGCCGTCTCTTGAAAAATCGTGGTCTAAAAGTGACTATTCAGAAGTTTGACCCTTATATCAATATCGATCCGGGAACCATGAGTCCTTACCAGCATGGGGAAGTCTTTGTGACAGATGATGGTGCTGAGACAGATTTGGACTTGGGGCACTATGAACGTTTCATCGATATCAATCTCAACAAATATTCCAATGTGACAACTGGTAAAATTTACAGTGAAGTTCTTCGTAAGGAGCGCCGTGGCGAGTACCTTGGGGCAACCGTTCAAGTTATTCCTCATATCACAGATGCTTTGAAAGAAAAAATCAAGCGTGCTGCTGTAACGACTGACTCTGATGTTATTATCACAGAGGTTGGTGGAACCGTTGGAGATATCGAGTCCTTGCCATTCCTAGAGGCACTTCGTCAGATGAAGGCAGATGTGGGTGCGGATAATGTCATGTACATCCATACAACCTTGCTTCCTTACCTAAAGGCTGCTGGTGAAATGAAGACCAAGCCAACTCAACACTCTGTAAAAGAATTGCGTGGTTTGGGAATCCAGCCAAATATGTTGGTCATCCGTACCGAGAAACCAGCTGGTCAGGGCATTAAAAATAAACTAGCTCAGTTTTGTGACGTAGCTCCAGAAGCTGTTATTGAATCTTTGGATGTTGAACACCTTTACCAAATTCCATTGAACTTGCAGGCACAAGGCATGGACCAAATTGTTTGTGACCATTTGAAACTAGACGCACCAGCAGCGGATATGACAGAGTGGTCAGCTATGGTGGATAAGGTCATGAACCTGAAAAAACAAGTCAAGATTTCCCTTGTTGGTAAGTATGTGGAGTTGCAAGATGCCTACATCTCAGTGGTTGAAGCCTTGAAACACTCTGGTTATGCCAACGACGCAGAAGTGAAGATAAATTGGATCAATGCCAATGATGTGACGGCAAAGAATGTAGCAGAGCTCTTGTCGGATGCGGACGGAATCATCGTACCAGGCGGTTTCGGTCAACGTGGTACGGAAGGGAAAATCCAAGCCATCCGTTATGCGCGTGAAAATGATGTCCCAATGTTGGGTGTCTGCTTGGGAATGCAGTTGACTTGTATCGAGTTTGCTCGTCACGTTTTAGGGCTTGAAGGTGCCAATTCTGCAGAACTTGCACCAGAAACAAAATACCCTATCATTGATATCATGCGTGATCAGATTGATGTTGAGGATATGGGTGGAACTCTTCGCTTGGGACTTTATCCATCTAAGTTGAAACGTGGCTCTAAGGCAGCGGCTGCTTATCACAATCAAGAAGTGGTGCAACGCCGTCACCGTCACCGTTATGAGTTTAACAACGCCTTCCGTGAGCAGTTTGAGGCAGCAGGTTTTGTCTTCTCAGGTGTTTCTCCAGACAATCGTTTGGTAGAAATCGTGGAAATTCCTGAAAATAAATTCTTTGTGGCTTGTCAGTATCACCCTGAACTTTCCAGTCGTCCGAACCGTCCAGAAGAACTCTACACTGCCTTTGTCACTGCAGCAGTTGAGAACAGCAATTAGCAAAATTCGAACCTTTGAGAATAATCTCAGAGGTTTTTTAATTCATTCAGGAACTCAGGCGCTTGGCAATAAGAATCAGAACTCTTTTTCCTTCACCGAGGGAAGAGGAGTTTTACTTGTTTTTCTGCTACTTCCTTATTTGTCCTAGAGCCCTTTTTGTGTTACAATGAAAGGTATGAAAGCTAAGAAATTATGGATGACTGGCTTGACAGTGGCTGGTCTAAGTGCCCTCGCTTTGGGTGCCAAAAAAGCAGCAGATAACCACAAACTCATGAAGACTCAAGAAGAGTTGACCGCTATCGTGCGCGAACTTTTCTCAGATATGGGTGAGATTGCGACTCTCTATGTTCAAGTCTACGAAAGTAGTCTAGAGCGACTCGTCGGAGGAGTCATTTTCGAGGATGGTCGTCACTATACTTTTATCTATGAAAATGAAGACCTAGTCTATGAGGAGGAAGTCTTATGATACAACCAGCAAGTTTAGAAGAATTGGCATCTTTAGTAGAAAAAGATGGCAAGAAGGTCTTTCTTTTTGTGGCGGACTGGTGTGGCGATTGTCGTTATATCTATCCTGCCTTGCCAGAGGTTGAGGAGGCCAATCCAGAGTTCACCTTTATTCGAGTGGACCGAGACCAGTATCTGGATCTGGCCAAACTCTGGGATGTTTACGGAATTCCTAGCCTTGTTGTGCTAGAAAAGAACAAGGAAATCGGCCGTTTTGTCAATCGTAATCGTAAAAGCAAGGAAGAAATTAACGACTTTTTAGCAGGACTGAAATAGGAGAAAAGAATGATTTTTACATATAATAAAGAGCATGTCGGCGATGTCCTTATGGTCATCGTGAAAAATAGCGGCGATGCCAAGTTGGATGTGGAGCGCAAAGGCAAGGTAGCTCGTGTTTTCCTCAAAGATAATGGGGAAACAGTGGCGTGGAATATTTTCGAAGTTTCAAGTTTGCTTGAAATTGCAGAGCGCGGTCAAGTCTTTTTGACAGATGAGCAAGTAGCTCGTTTGAACCAAGAATTACAAACGGAAGGTTTTGCAGAGGAAATTGTTAATGACAAGGAACCTAAGTTTGTTGTTGGTGAAATTGTCGAGATGGTAGCCCATCCAGATAGTGACCACCTCAATATCTGTCAAGTAGCAGTCGCTAGTGACAAGACAGTGCAAATCGTTGCAGGAGCACCTAATGCGCGTGTTGGGTTGAAAACCATTGTAGCTCTTCCTGGAGCAATGATGCCCAAAGGCAATCTCATTTTCCCAGGCGAACTTCGTGGTGAAAAGAGTTTTGGCATGATGTGTAGCCCTCGTGAGTTGCATCTACCAAATGCTCCGCAAAAACGTGGGGTTATTGAATTATCAGAAGACCAAGTTGTCGGAACTCCATTTGACCCAGCCAAACACTGGACTGCCTAGGAAATTGTCAGTGCTTGATAGACCAGATAGAGGGGGATAAGATGGCGAAAAATGTAGTGATTACAGGAGCGACCTCAGGAATCGGTGAAGCGATTGCGCGTGCTTATCTGGAGCAGGGGGAGAATGTCGTTCTAACAGGGCGACGGACAGACAGACTAGAGACCCTCAAGTCAGAGTTTGCAGAAACTTTTCCTAATCAAACCGTTTTGACCTTTCCACTGGATGTCACAGATATGACCATGGTCAAGACTGCTTGCTCCGATATATTGGAAACGATAGGTCAGATTGATATTTTGGTCAATAATGCCGGACTGGCTCTTGGCTTGGCTCCCTATCAAGACTATGAAGAGTTGGATATGTTGACCATGTTGGATACCAATGTCAAGGGTTTGATGGCGGTTACTCGCTGTTTCTTGCCTTCCATGGTTGCGGCAAATCAAGGACATATCATCAATATGGGCTCTACTGCAGGAATTTATGCCTATGCGGGTGCAGCTGTTTACTCAGCTACTAAGGCTGCTGTCAAGACTTTTTCAGATGGGCTTCGAATTGATACCATCGGAACGGATATCAAGGTGACCACCATTCAGCCTGGAATTGTCGAAACAGATTTTTCTAGAGTACGTTTCCACGGTGATAAAGAGCGAGCTGCGACGGTCTATCAGGGAATCGAAGCCTTGCAAGCTCAGGATATTGCAGACACAGTGGTCTATGTGACCAGTCAGCCTCGTCGTGTGCAGATTACAGATATGACCATTATGGCCAATCAACAGGCGACTGGATTTATGGTTCATAAAAAATAAAAAATTTCTTCGAAAAGTTACAAGTTTCTGTAACTTTTTTTGATTTCCTGCGAATAGATAAGTAGGAGGAAGAAAATATGTATAATAAAGTTATCTTGATTGGACGTTTAACGTCTACACCAGAATTGCACAAAACCAACAATGACAAGTCAGTAGCTCGCGCAACTATTGCTGTGAACCGTCGTTACAAAGACCAAAATGGGGAACGTGAAGCTGACTTTGTCAATCTTGTTCTTTGGGGGAAATTGGCTGAAACCTTGGCAAGCTACGCAACCAAAGGTAGTCTTATCTCTGTGGATGGAGAACTTCGTACCCGTCGCTTTGAGAAAAATGGTCAAATGAACTATGTGACTGAAGTTCTTGCCACAGGATTCCAACTTTTGGAAAGCCGCGCCCAACGTGCTATGCGTGAAAATAACGCTGGACAGGATTTGGCAGACTTGGTTTTGGAAGAGGAGGAATTGCCATTTTAAGCATAGAAAAGCCTGAGTCAATCTTAGGCTTTTTTATCTTGAGAAAGTCAGACTTTTTTCTTGACTATTTCTGACCAAGTGATACAATAGAACTATGAATTAGCACTCAGATATAAAGAGTGCTAATAATATCTATCTCATCATGGAGGAAAGCAAATGTTGAAACCATTAGGAGACCGTGTGGTCTTGAAAATCGAAGAAAAAGAACAAACTGTTGGTGGCTTTGTCCTTGCGGGTTCAGCCCAAGAAAAAACCAAAACTGCCCAAGTTATAGCTACAGGACAAGGTGTTCGTACTTTGAACGGTGACTTGGTAGCTCCAAGCGTTAAGCCTGGAGACCGTGTCTTAGTTGAAGCTCATGCAGGTATTGATGTCAAAGATGGAGATGAAAAGTACATCATCGTTGGCGAAGCTAACATCTTGGCTATCATTGAAGAATAGAAGGAGAAGTAAGTATGTCAAAAGAAATTAAATTTTCATCAGATGCCCGTTCAGCTATGGTCCGCGGTGTCGATATCCTTGCAGACACTGTTAAAGTAACCTTGGGACCAAAAGGTCGTAATGTTGTGTTGGAAAAATCATTTGGCTCACCACTCATCACCAACGACGGGGTGACCATTGCCAAAGAAATCGAGTTGGAAGACCATTTTGAAAATATGGGTGCCAAGTTGGTATCAGAAGTCGCTTCAAAGACCAACGATATCGCAGGTGATGGAACAACAACTGCAACTGTCTTGACCCAAGCTATCGTCCGTGAAGGAATCAAGAACGTCACAGCAGGTGCCAATCCAATCGGTATCCGTCGGGGGATTGAAGCAGCGGTTGCCGCAGCTGTAGAAGCCTTGAAAAACAATGCCATCCCTGTTGTCAATAAAGAAGCCATCGCTCAGGTTGCCGCTGTATCTTCTCGTTCTGAAAAAGTCGGCGAATACATCTCTGAAGCCATGGAAAAAGTGGGCAAAGACGGAGTCATCACTATTGAAGAGTCACGTGGGATGGAAACAGAACTTGAAGTTGTAGAAGGAATGCAGTTTGATCGTGGTTACCTTTCACAGTACATGGTGACAGATAGCGAAAAGATGGTGGCTGACCTTGAAAATCCATACATCTTGATTACCGACAAGAAGATTTCCAATATCCAAGAAATCTTGCCTCTTCTAGAAAGCATTCTCCAAAGCAATCGTCCACTCTTGATTATTGCAGATGATGTGGATGGCGAAGCTCTGCCAACTCTTGTCTTGAACAAGATTCGTGGAACATTCAACGTAGTAGCTGTCAAAGCTCCTGGCTTTGGTGACCGTCGTAAAGCCATGCTTGAAGACATCGCTATTTTGACAGGTGGAACTGTCATCACAGAAGATCTTGGTCTTGAGTTGAAAGACGCGACGATTGAAGCGCTTGGTCAAGCCGCTAGAGTGACTGTGGACAAAGACAGCACGGTTATCGTAGAAGGTGCTGGCAATCCGGAAGCCATTTCTCACCGTGTTGCGGTTATCAAGTCACAAATCGAAACCACAACCTCTGAATTTGACCGTGAAAAATTGCAAGAACGCTTGGCAAAATTGTCAGGTGGTGTCGCAGTGATCAAGGTCGGAGCTGCAACTGAAACTGAGTTGAAAGAAATGAAACTCCGCATCGAAGATGCCCTTAACGCTACTCGTGCAGCCGTGGAAGAAGGAATCGTTGCTGGTGGTGGAACAGCCCTTGCTAACGTGATTCCAGCGGTTGCTGCCTTGGAATTGACAGGTGATGAAGCAACAGGACGCAATATTGTTCTCCGTGCCTTGGAAGAACCTGTTCGCCAAATCGCCCACAATGCAGGATTTGAAGGATCTATCGTTATCGATCGCTTGAAGAATGCTGAGCTTGGTACAGGTTTCAACGCAGCAACTGGTGAGTGGGTTGATATGATTGAAGAGGGAATTATCGACCCAGTTAAGGTTAGTCGTTCAGCCCTTCAAAATGCAGCATCTGTAGCTAGCTTGATTTTAACAACAGAAGCAGTCGTAGCCAATAAACCAGAACCAGCAGCCACAGCTCCAGCAATGGATCCAAGCATGATGGGCGGGATGATGTAAAAACTATTAAAGGAGGGATGTGTATTCCCTCCTTTTATGGTTTTCTCTTCTAAAATTGATTTGAGCTCTCCTAACTTATATGATAAAATAAGACTAGAAAAAGGAGAAGAACATGATTGATGTAGAAGAAATTCTGAGCAAGATGAATCCCAATCAGAAGATTAATTATGACCGTGTTATGCAAAAAATGGTTCAAGTTTGGGAGAAAAATGAGCAATGTCCCACTATTCTCATGCATGTTTGCTGTGCTCCTTGTAGTACCTACACCCTAGAATACCTGACCAAATACGCGGATGTGACCATCTATTTTGCCAATTCCAATATCCATCCCAAGGCAGAATACCACAAGCGAGCTTACGTCACCAAGAAATTTGTCAGTGATTTTAATGAGCGAACAGGCAATAAAGTCCAGTACCTAGAAGCTCCCTATGAACCCAATGAATACCGGAAGTTAGTCAGAGGACTGGAAGAAGAACCCGAAGGTGGTGACCGTTGCAAGGTTTGTTTTGACTACCGTCTGGATAAAACAGCACAGGTAGCTATGGACTTGGGCTTTGACTACTTTGGTTCAGCTTTGACCATCAGTCCCCATAAGAATTCTCAAACCATCAACAGCATCGGAATTGATGTGCAAAAGATTTACACAACCCACTATCTTCCAAGTGATTTCAAGAAAAATCAAGGCTACAAACGTTCAGTGGAGATGTGTGAGGAGTATGATATCTATCGTCAATGCTATTGTGGATGCGTCTATGCAGCTCAAGCCCAGAACATTGATCTTGTTCAGGTTAAGAAGGATGCCACGGCTTTCCTGTTAGATAAGGATGTTGAAAAAGATTATTCCCATATCAAGTTTACTGTCACTAAATTAGATATATAGCAATTAACCCAGCTGTAAAGCTGGGTTTTTAAAATAAAAAAACCAGGGCTCTCACCCCAGTTTGACAACTTTACCGATTCTTTAGTTCTATGTAGCGTTTGTACCAAATGTTGACATAGGCCTCTGAGAAAGGACCGCGTCCATTGTTGATCCAATCAACAAGGATTTTAACATGCTCTTTCAAAATATAGTCTAAATCATCAGAATATTTCATTTTGCGTTTATGGCGCTCATACTCTTCAACGTCCAAGAGACGCTTTTCACCATCAGTGAAGACCTTGACATCCAAATCATAATCAATGTATTTCAGGGCTTCTTCATCGAGATAGTAAGGACTTGCCATATTGCAATAGTAGGAAATCCCATTATCACGAATCATGGCAATGATATTAAACCAATATTTTTTGTGAAAGTAAACAATAGCCGGTTCTCGAGTCACCCAACGACGACCGTCACTTTCGGTAACAAGTGTGTGGTCGTTGACGCCAATAATAGCGTTCTCTGTTGTTTTTAGTACCATGGTGTCCCGCCAAGTACGGTGGAGACTCCCATCATGCTTATAACTTTGAATTGTAATAAAGTCGCCTTCTTTTGGAAGTTTCATAACTAACCAACTTTCTACAATTTATAAGTTTATCGTTTACTATTATATCATAAATCGGTCTAATTTTTTTGAATTTTACACGAAAATATTAAAGATATTCTCTTAGAGCGCTGGCTATATCCGAAAAATCATAGCCTTTTCTGGCTAATACTTGAGTTAAACGTTGCTTTAGTTCGTATCCTTCATACTTTCGAGCATACTTAGCATATTGTTTGTCTAGCTCTTTAAAAATGAGCTCTTGAGTCGTTTCTTGGTCGACTTGACTATCCAAGCCGTCAAAGGCATTCTTAGCATCAGAATAGGAGAAGCCTTTGTTCGTTAAGTTTTGGATAATCTTATCTTGCAAGGCACGAGCGGGAAGCTTTCCCGTGTATTTTTTTAGAAGTTTCTCCGCCACACGTTGAGCAACCTCCGAAAAATCAAAATCCTTTAAAACATCTTCAATAGTTGCTTTGGCAATCCCTTTTTGAGACAGTTTTTGAGCTATCACATAGAGTCCTTTATCTCCAGAAAGTTGATTTGTATTGATGATAGAATAGGCATACTGACGATCATTAATCCAGTTATCTTCTTTAAGATTGGCGATAACTTGACTTGTGATTTTTTCATCAAGATCATACTTTTTCAGATACTCACGAACTTCCTTTTCGGTTCGAGCTTTAAATGATAGATGGTAGAGGGCGAGATTCTTACCATAAGAAAACTGAGCAAAGTCCTGAATCTCGGTCAATTCTTCAGTGCTAACCACCTTATCTTTAGACAACATAAAACGGACAATGGTATCCTCCGTGATATAAGAGGTTTGCTGTCCATCTAGTTCCATCAAGTAGAGGCGTTTTTTCTTTTCAAGTTTTGTGATTTTCATAGTTCTATTATACCCTAAAATGTGATAAGATAGGGGTATGAATCTGAAAGTCAAACAAAAAATACCTTTAAAAATCAAGCGAATGGGCATCAATGGTGAGGGAATCGGTTTCTACCAGAAAACCCTCGTTTTTGTGCCAGGCGCCCTCAAAGGAGAAGATGTCTATTGTCAGATTACTTCTATTAAACGTAACTTTGTTGAAGCAAAATTACTAAAGGTTAATAAGAAGTCAAAATTTCGAGTCGTACCAGCTTGTACGATTTATAATGAATGTGGTGGTTGCCAAATCATGCACCTCCACTACGATAAACAGTTAGAGTTTAAAACGGATTTACTCCACCAAGCCCTGAAAAAATTTGCTCCTGCAGGATATGAAAACTATGAAATCCGTCCAACTATCGGAATGCAGGAACCAAAGTACTACCGTGCTAAGCTTCAATTCCAGACTCGGAAATTTAAAAATCAGGTCAAGGCAGGTTTGTATGCGCAAAACTCTCATTATCTCGTAGAGTTGAAAGACTGCTTGGTACAAGATAAGGAAACCCAAGTGATAGCGAATCGCCTAGCTGAACTTCTTACTTACCACCAAATCCCCATCACCGATGAGAGAAAAACGCTCGGTGTTCGCACCATCATGGTACGCAGAGCAAGAAAAACGGGGCAAGTTCAAATAATCATTGTTACGAATCGTCAGCTTAATTTAACCCAGCTGGTAAAAGACTTAGTTAAAGATTTTCCAGAAGTCGTCACGGTTGCAGTCAATACAAACACAGCAAAAACAAGTGAAATCTATGGTGAAAAGACGGAAATTATCTGGGGCCAAGAGAGCATTCAAGAAGGAGTACTCGACTATGAGTTTTCTCTCTCGCCCCGAGCTTTTTATCAACTTAATCCGGAGCAGACAGAAATTCTCTATAATGAAGCAATTAAGGCTCTGGATGTCAGCAAAGAAGACCATCTAATCGATGCCTATTGCGGTGTTGGGACGATTGGATTTGCCTTCGCAAAGAAGGTCAAGAGTCTCAGAGGAATGGATATTATTCCGGAAGCCATAGAAGATGCCAAGCGAAATGCTCAAAAAATGGGGTTTGACAATACCCATTACGAAGCGGGGACAGCAGAAGAGACTATTCCACGCTGGTATCAAGATGGCTACCGAGCGGATGCATTGATAGTTGACCCTCCTCGTACAGGCTTAGATGATAAGCTGTTGGAAACCATTCTGACCTATGTCCCAGAAAAAATGGTCTATGTATCCTGCAATGTTTCGACCTTGGCACGAGATTTGGTTAAACTGGTAAAAGTTTATGATCTCCAGTATATCCAGTCAGTCGATATGTTTCCCCACACTGCACGAACAGAAGCAGTAGTTAAGTTAGTGAAGAAAAGAAAAAATTAAATTCACTAAAAAAAGTCCTTGACAAAGGCGGAAAAGTAGGTATAATAGAAAGAGTTGAAAAGCTCAGGTCCGTTGGTCAAGGGGTTAAGACACCGCCTTTTCACGGCGGTAACACGGGTTCGAATCCCGTACGGACTATGGTGTATTGCGGTTAAAAAAACTTGGAAAAAAGTTTAAAAAATCTGTTGACAGAGGCAGGTAGCTGTGATATACTAATATAGTTGTCGCTCACGAGAGAAGTGAGAGGCAAAGACCTTTGAAAACTGAACAAGACGAACCAATGTGCAGGGCACTATAACTGAAGTTATAGTACTGAACAATGAAAAAAACAATAAATCTGTCAGTGACAGAAATGAGTGAGAACTCAAACTTTTAATGAGAGTTTGATCCTGGCTCAGGACGAACGCTGGCGGCGTGCCTAATACATGCAAGTAGAACGCTGAAGGAGGAGCTTGCTCTTCTGGATGAGTTGCGAACGGGTGAGTAACGCGTAGGTAACCTGCCTGGTAGCGGGGGATAACTATTGGAAACGATAGCTAATACCGCATAAGAGTAGATGTTGCATGACATTTGCTTAAAAGGTGCAATTGCATCACTACCAGATGGACCTGCGTTGTATTAGCTAGTTGGTGAGGTAACGGCTCACCAAGGCAACGATACATAGCCGACCTGAGAGGGTGATCGGCCACACTGGGACTGAGACACGGCCCAGACTCCTACGGGAGGCAGCAGTAGGGAATCTTCGGCAATGGACGGAAGTCTGACCGAGCAACGCCGCGTGAGTGAAGAAGGTTTTCGGATCGTAAAGCTCTGTTGTAAGAGAAGAACGAGTGTGAGAGTGGAAAGTTCACACTGTGACGGTATCTTACCAGAAAGGGACGGCTAACTACGTGCCAGCAGCCGCGGTAATACGTAGGTCCCGAGCGTTGTCCGGATTTATTGGGCGTAAAGCGAGCGCAGGCGGTTAGATAAGTCTGAAGTTAAAGGCTGTGGCTTAACCATAGTACGCTTTGGAAACTGTTTAACTTGAGTGCAAGAGGGGAGAGTGGAATTCCATGTGTAGCGGTGAAATGCGTAGATATATGGAGGAACACCGGTGGCGAAAGCGGCTCTCTGGCTTGTAACTGACGCTGAGGCTCGAAAGCGTGGGGAGCAAACAGGATTAGATACCCTGGTAGTCCACGCCGTAAACGATGAGTGCTAGGTGTTAGACCCTTTCCGGGGTTTAGTGCCGCAGCTAACGCATTAAGCACTCCGCCTGGGGAGTACGACCGCAAGGTTGAAACTCAAAGGAATTGACGGGGGCCCGCACAAGCGGTGGAGCATGTGGTTTAATTCGAAGCAACGCGAAGAACCTTACCAGGTCTTGACATCCCTCTGACCGCTCTAGAGATAGAGTTTTCCTTCGGGACAGAGGTGACAGGTGGTGCATGGTTGTCGTCAGCTCGTGTCGTGAGATGTTGGGTTAAGTCCCGCAACGAGCGCAACCCCTATTGTTAGTTGCCATCATTCAGTTGGGCACTCTAGCGAGACTGCCGGTAATAAACCGGAGGAAGGTGGGGATGACGTCAAATCATCATGCCCCTTATGACCTGGGCTACACACGTGCTACAATGGCTGGTACAACGAGTCGCAAGCCGGTGACGGCAAGCTAATCTCTTAAAGCCAGTCTCAGTTCGGATTGTAGGCTGCAACTCGCTACATGAAGTCGGAATCGCTAGTAATCGCGGATCAGCACGCCGCGGTGAATACGTTCCCGGGCCTTGTACACACCGCCCGTCACACCACGAGAGTTTGTAACACCCGAAGTCGGTGAGGTAACCATTTGGAGCCAGCCGCCTAAGGTGGGATAGATGATTGGGGTGAAGTCGTAACAAGGTAGCCGTATCGGAAGGTGCGGCTGGATCACCTCCTTTCTAAGGATAAGGAACTGCACATTGGTCTTGTTTAGTCTTGAGAGGTCTTGTGGGGCCTTAGCTCAGCTGGGAGAGCGCCTGCTTTGCACGCAGGAGGTCAGCGGTTCGATCCCGCTAGGCTCCATTGGTGAGAGATCACCAAGTAATGCACATTGAAAATTGAATATCTATATCAAATAGTAACAAGAAAATAAACCGAAAACGCTGTAGTATTAATAAGAGTTTATGACTGAAAGGTCAAAAAATAAGGTTAAGTTAATAAGGGCGCACGGTGGATGCCTTGGCACTAGGAGCCGAAGAAGGACGTGACAAACGACGATATGCCTTGGGTAGCTGTAAGTAAGCGATGATCCAGGGATTTCCGAATGGGGGAACCCAACAGGTACTACCTGTTACCCGCATCTGTTAAGGATGTGAGGAGGAAGACGCAGTGAACTGAAACATCTAAGTAGCTGCAGGAAGAGAAAGCAAAAGCGATTGCCTTAGTAGCGGCGAGCGAAACGGCAGGAGGGCAAACCGAAGAGTTTACTCTTCGGGGTTGTAGGACTGCGATGTGGACTCAAAGATTATAGAAGAATGATTTGGGAAGATCAGCCAAAGAGAGTAACAGCCTCGTATTTAAAATAGTCTTTGTACCTAGCAGTATCCTGAGTACGGCGGGACACGTGAAATCCCGTCGGAATCTGGGAGGACCATCTCCCAACCCTAAATACTCCCTAGTGACCGATAGTGAACCAGTACCGTGAGGGAAAGGTGAAAAGCACCCCGGGAGGGGAGTGAAATAGAACCTGAAACCGTGTGCCTACAACAAGTTCGAGCCCGTTAATGGGTGAGAGCGTGCCTTTTGTAGAATGAACCGGCGAGTTACGATATGATGCGAGGTTAAGTTGAAGAGACGGAGCCGCAGGGAAACCGAGTCTGAATAGGGCGCATTAGTATCATGTCGTAGACCCGAAACCATGTGACCTACCCATGAGCAGGTTGAAGGTGCGGTAAGACGCACTGGAGGACCGAACCAGGGCACGTTGAAAAGTGCTTGGATGACTTGTGGGTAGCGGAGAAATTCCAAACGAACTTGGAGATAGCTGGTTCTCTCCGAAATAGCTTTAGGGCTAGCGTCGACATAAAGATTCTTGGAGGTAGAGCACTGTTTGGGTGAGGGGTCCATCCCGGATTACCAATCTCAGATAAACTCCGAATGCCAATGAATTATGGTCGGCAGTCAGACTGCGAGTGCTAAGATCCGTAGTCGAAAGGGAAACAGCCCAGACCACCAGCTAAGGTCCCAAAATAATTGTTAAGTGGAAAAGGATGTGGGGTTGCACAGACAACTAGGATGTTAGCTTAGAAGCAGCTATTCATTCAAAGAGTGCGTAATAGCTCACTAGTCGAGTGACCCTGCGCCGAAAATGTACCGGGGCTAAAACAATTTACCGAAGCTGTGGATACCTTTATAGGTATGGTAGGAGAGCGTTCTATGTGTGAAGAAGGTATACCGTGAGGAGTGCTGGAACGCATAGAAGTGAGAATGCCGGTATGAGTAGCGAAAGACAGGTGAGAATCCTGTCCACCGTAAGACTAAGGTTTCCAGGGGAAGGCTCGTCCGCCCTGGGTTAGTCGGGACCTAAGGAGAGACCGAAAGGTGTATCCGATGGACAACAGGTTGATATTCCTGTACTAGAGTATGTAGTGATGGAGGGACGCAGTAGGCTAACTAAAGCAGACGAATGGAAGTGTCTGTCTAAGCAGTGAGGTGTGATATGAGTCAAATGCTTATATCTATAACATTGAGCTGTGATGGGGAGCGAAGTTTAGTAGCGAAGTTAGTGACGTCACACTGCCAAGAAAAGCTTCTAGCGTTTAAACATACTCTACCCGTACCGCAAACCGACACAGGTAGTCGAGGCGAGTAGCCTCAGGTGAGCGAGAGAACTCTCGTTAAGGAACTCGGCAAAATGACCCCGTAACTTCGGGAGAAGGGGTGCTGACTTTAGGTCAGCCGCAGTGAATAGGCCCAAGCAACTGTTTATCAAAAACACAGCTCTCTGCTAAATCGTAAGATGATGTATAGGGGGTGACGCCTGCCCGGTGCTGGAAGGTTAAGAGGAGTGCTTAGCGCAAGCGAAGGTATGAATTGAAGCCCCAGTAAACGGCGGCCGTAACTATAACGGTCCTAAGGTAGCGAAATTCCTTGTCGGGTAAGTTCCGACCCGCACGAAAGGCGTAATGATTTGGGCACTGTCTCAACGAGAGACTCGGTGAAATTTTAGTACCTGTGAAGATGCAGGTTACCCGCGACAGGACGGAAAGACCCCATGGAGCTTTACTGCAGTTTGATATTGAGTGTCTGTACCACATGTACAGGATAGGTAGGAGTCTAAGAGATCGGGACGCCAGTTTCGAAGGAGACGTTGTTGGGATACTACCCTTGTGTTATGGCCACTCTAACCCGGATAGGTTATCCCTATCGGAGACAGTGTCTGACGGGCAGTTTGACTGGGGCGGTCGCCTCCTAAAAGGTAACGGAGGCGCCCAAAGGTTCCCTCAGAATGGTTGGAAATCATTCGCAGAGTGTAAAGGTATAAGGGAGCTTGACTGCGAGAGCAACAACTCGAGCAGGGACGAAAGTCGGGCTTAGTGATCCGGTGGTTCCGTATGGAAGGGCCATCGCTCAACGGATAAAAGCTACCCTGGGGATAACAGGCTTATCTCCCCCAAGAGTTCACATCGACGGGAGGTTTGGCACCTCGATGTCGGCTCGTCGCATCCTGGGGCTGTAGTCGGTCCCAAGGGTTGGGCTGTTCGCCCATTAAAGCGGCACGCGAGCTGGGTTCAGAACGTCGTGAGACAGTTCGGTCCCTATCCGTCGCGGGCGTAGGAAATTTGAGAGGATCTGCTCCTAGTACGAGAGGACCAGAGTGGACTTACCGCTGGTGTACCAGTTGTCTTGCCAAAGGCATCGCTGGGTAGCTATGTAGGGAAGGGATAAACGCTGAAAGCATCTAAGTGTGAAACCCACCTCAAGATGAGATTTCCCATGATTTTATATCAGTAAGAGCCCTGAGAGATGATCAGGTAGATAGGTTAGAAGTGGAAGTGTGGCGACACATGTAGCGGACTAATACTAATAGCTCGAGGACTTATCCAAAGTAACTGAGAATACGAAAGCGAAGGTTTTCTTGGTATTTGATAGATATTCAATTTTGAGTAGGTATTACTCAGAGTTAAGTGACGATAGCCTAGGAGATACACCTGTACCCATGCCGAACACAGCAGTTAAGCCCTAGAACGCCGGAAGTAGTTGGGGGTTGCCCCCTGTGAGATATGGAAGTCGCTTAGCTCGAGGGAGTTTAGCTTAGTTGTAATTGAGAGGAAATCGAAATTACAATCGGCGGATGAGAGAAACGAAGTTTCTTACCGTTGGCTGAGCTAGACTCCACCTTTGGGAGTTTAGCTCAGCTGGGAGAGCATCTGCCTTACAAGCAGAGGGTCAGCGGTTCGATCCCGTTAACTCCCAT
>JXRG01000049.1:0-1929 GCA_000831085.1 Streptococcus sp. DBCMS | reverse complement strand
TTCTTTTAAATTGGAGAGGATCCCTTGATAATAAGGAAAGAGTTCCTGAACATCCTTCCCTAGAGAGTAGCCAACTCTTAATAAATCTTCATAATTAATCACCATGAATCTAAAATGATTCACGAGATCTTTGGGTTTTTCCTTTTCAAAATCTTCTATATCTTCCTGTAAGCATTTAGAATACCATTCAAATGCTTCTTGAAAGTATTCCTCTGTTTTGATTTTATCTCTTATCATGTGTTAACTCCAATTTTCAGCCTACTCTCCCTGCACCAACAAGTCATATGGAAAGTACTCTAGGTCTTTCAAGCGCTCGTCGTAGATTCCTTTGATCTTGCAGGTTGCGGCGGTGTCAAAACTCCAGTAGCCATCGTAACCTCTATTATCATACTTATGTGTTCCGTACCAAGGTTCATCAGAATGACTATAATACCAAAATCCCTGTGCCTTGGCTACACTCTCATAAGTGTCCTCAATCATATTTTGATACTCTAAAATCGAATGGAAAGGGACTATCTTATCATGGAATAGATAGACCATGTAGTATTCAATCAAGCCATCTGTGTGGTCCATCTGCTCATAAACAGCCTTCAAATCATCCAGAAACTCCTCCTTGCGCTCACTATAGAGAACTCCCAAGCAAAGATATTAACTGCCAAGTCAAATGGAACTCCCTCTGAGGCAATGAGCTTTAAATTAGAAAGAATCCCTTGATAATAAGGGAAAATCTCCTCTTTCGAAGCCCCTATAGAATAGGAAAGTTTCACTAGTTCTTCATTGAACAGAACCAAAAATTGGTAATGGACTTCTAGATAATCTTTCGTAATATCTTTACTTTTACTTACCTTCCTTTTTAAGCGTTCTTGTAAACGATTCAAACGCTTTTCAAAATACGCTCGATCTTTATGTTTATCTCTTATCATAACTTCTTCTTTCTACTATGGTTTAATGATATTCGCTTTGGCATCTAAATTATTAATCATAATATTGCCATTCTTCTGGATTTTAACAAGCTGTGCTTGAACATCACCTGAGTCGTACGCATCTAGAATTAAGTCATAATGTTCTTCTCCTACCGCCTTTTCCAGACGACTTCCTATCCAGTTACTATCCATCTGCTTGGTTCCACCCTTCAAGTAGCTCAAGCGAGCGCCACCATACTTAGCTTCTGCGATGATATAGGGTGGGTGACCATTGGGATTGTAGTAGACTCCGTCAATTCCATGGTGGGTGGCTCCATCGATTTCTGTGGTCATGTCCAGACTGATGCGTTCATAACCCAGCTGACGATAGATCTCGTCCGTAGTCATCTCACCGTAGTTCCCTTTACGCATATTACTAATCAGCTCAATAGTGCCGTCATCAACCTCTGATATGATCCCTCTTTGCTTGAGGATTTCAATCTTGCTGTGGATGTTCGTGTTAAAGACGACATCCCCCTCTTTCATCGCCTTCATCCACTCTTCCTTGGTTGTATAGAAAGCATTACGAGCTCTGAGTTTATCTAGTCGGGTATTTTCTACCTGTTTCGCTTTAGAAGCCAGATTGTCCAAGCTCTTTCCTAGACCTGTATCTCCCAATTTCACGGTTGTTTTCTCAATTGTAGAGAACCCTTGTATATTGGCAAAACCAACAGGCTCTACCTGCCTCGTTCGGATAGTCGGTACTTCCAAAGTAAACTGCTTGGCTCGCTCCAGTCCTTCTTGGGCAGCCTTGCTTAGATTTAGGAGGCCTTCGTCTACTGTATTTTGTAAGTGACGGGCGAGTTGTTTTCGATAGGTCGGTAAGGAGTGGTAAATATTATCCCCCAGCCCCTTGGTCTTCTTCAAGAGCCCTTTAAAGGTATCGAAATTCTTAACACCTTGTTCGATGCCTTCCTTCACTGCTGTTTTGATACTAGTCTTAACAGCGGTGAGGCCTGCAGTCTTT
>JXRG01000048.1:0-2349 GCA_000831085.1 Streptococcus sp. DBCMS | reverse complement strand
CTGCTGGTACTGTTGTTATTGGTACGGCGATAAGTAGCAGTGTTTGATTGACCACTTCTACCAGATAGGAAGGCTTCTGCAGCAGCCAATTCGCTGGCTGATAACTCACTCTTAGGAATGTAATGGTAATGGTCGCCATGAGGAACGATATAAGCATCACCAGTATCCTCTATGATATCAGAAGCATTAAAGATATAACCATCATCTGTAGTATAACGTCCTTGCGAACGTGCCAAGGCAACAGCACCATCGTTTCTTGGAGTCCCACCTTCACGATGCTGACTATGCTCTTGTTTTTGTCGATTAATTTCTTCTTTTGTACGGACATTATCTGCATGGGCTGCATCCTTAAGGTAAACATAGTATTTTCCATCTACCTTAATAACATAACCACCCTTGATTTCACTGATAATATCCTCGTCCTTTAGCTGGTAGTTTGGATCCTTCATCAGCAACTCTTCACTAATGATAGCATCATAAGGGACCTTCCCGTTGTAATAATGATAGTGGTCGCCATGTGAAGTCACATAGCCTTGGTCTGTTATCTTGATGACGATTTGCTCGGCATTGATACCTTCTTTTTTACTGACCTCATCAGGGGTCAGATTCTCTGTTTTTTGTGCTGCTTGTTTTTCATCTATATAGGAAACACGATTATTTTCTTTTACAGTTTGAGCTTGATGCAAACCTAGTTCATAAGCACAGACACTTAAAACAAGTGTAGCTACTGACCCAGCTAGATATTTTTATTTGATTTTCATTCTTTCCTCTTTTCTTAAGTATTATTTGATTCACTATAAAATAATAAACCAGTTAATTAACTAGTTAATAGTTTACTCTTTTTAATATTGCTTGTCAAGAATTTTACATATCCACATAATAAAAATGAAAGCCTCTTTATCGAGACTTTCATTTTTCATTAGTTTATTTTTTCCTTACTTACAGATGAAGGATTACTTTCTTTTAACAACGCAAGTAATTTTTCTGCTTCTGCCATGATACCATTATTATCCATAGTTTGAAGAGTCAAATTATTTCGTAAACCAGCTAGAGTTTCTGTTGCATTGGCTTTCATACTAGAATCCGTTACTTTCGCAAGCAAAACTTCTGCTTCTTTGAGTTTGGCTTCTACTTTTTCAGTCTCTACTTGAGGGACTTCTGGCTCAGCAGGTGTTTCCTCTACTGGCTCTTCATCCGCTTTGAAGTTCTTATTTGGATCTTCACTGTGATCTTTCTTGCCTAACACATGCTCACTGGCATTGCCCCATCCATCATTAGAATGTGGACGTTCGTCAGGATGTTCAACATAGTACTTAATCGTCGCAAATAAGTCTTCCAGAGTATAACCATTTGGAGCCTTGTATGAATGATTATCAAACCAAGCAAATTTAATGTTATGGTAATGATCCTTATGAGGAATAATCAAATTACCATTTTTAATCTCAACTGTATGCTCAACCATATATGGAAGTCGAACAAGTGGAATTCGTTTTTCCCCTTTCACACGATTGTAAATAGCTGCTGCACTATCTCCAGTTGGATTTGCTTGAACATCTGCGTCTGGAGATGGAGGTAGTATACCTTTTTCTTTAGTATAGGCTTGAGCTGCAACTTTTTCCTTATCAGAAAGGCTGTCTTTTCCAATCCAGTGACTATGGCCCATATGAGGCGTTACATATGCATCTCCTTCATCACTGATTATATCACGTTCGTCAAAAATGTAACCATCTGACGTTGTATACTTATCAGCTAATTGAGCAATACGAACTTCGTCTTCAGTATACTCAATCTGAGAATTTGGCTTGCCAAGTCGCTCTGGATGGGTAATTGGTGCTAGGAATGCCAATAAATCATCTACTAATTTTCCTTTATTAGAAGATTCATCATTCAAGCGTTCTGCTAATTTGTCTAAAGCTTGGAAATCAGAAGTACGACCCTTATTTTCAGACAAGGCTTTATGAGCCTCGGCCAATAAATTATATGCTTTATCATAAAATTCTTGGTCACGAGGAGCGACATTTTCTTTTTTAGCAGTTAAAGTGTGTGAAACACTCTCTTGTTTTGATAACTTGCTTTCAAGATTTTTAACAGTTTCAGATGGTAAATCTTTCGCAAAGACATAACGAGAGATGCCCTTTTCTTCGAATACATATCCTTCCCCAACTTTCCGTACCAGCTGACTAACCAAAGAAGAATTTGAGTCTATTTTAAGATTTGGTACAGGTTGCGGGCTTGGACTAGGTTCCGGAGTCGGTTGTGGACTTGGTTGTTCTGGTCTTGAATCCGGCACCCAATGGTTCGAACGATAGCGAAGCGGGATGATGCGAGCGATTCGTTCTTCCAATTCAG
>JXRG01000047.1:0-2991 GCA_000831085.1 Streptococcus sp. DBCMS | reverse complement strand
ATACTGAGTGATAGAGCTGTCCAAGTTCTTGATCTGATTGAGCAGAAAGTTATAGTCCATGACCGTGCTGGTATGACTGCTTCCATCATAGCTCACCAAGTCTGAAATCTTGTCCTTGGTCGTATTCAAGAGCTCAATCTCACTCTTCAAATCGTCCCGTGAACTCTTTAAAGCACTATGAAGGTTGGTAAATACCTGACCTGGCAACTTTGTATGAAGATCACCGTCAATCTGGTAGTAACCGTCCTTGTACAGTAGGAGATTGGTTGAGTAGTCATTCATCAGGTTGACCAGAGTCTGAAGGAGAGTCCCATGCACCTCTACTAGGTAGGTGCGCATGCTCGAGATGGCCTGACCTTGGAGGTTTGCACTTAATATAAAAACAGGAACTTGCCTTAAACTAACAGTGTATAAACAAGTTCCTCACAGGCTATTTCAATGGTGATACATAATCATCTGGAAGTTTGCCTTCAGATTCAATCCACTGTTTCTCAGCAATTGGAATCAATTCTTTAAGTTCTTCCTTAGAAAACAACTTCCTATTTTTAGGGACATCTATCAAAGAAGCTGGATATTTACTTATAAATTTTCTTCTAGACTCTTTTCTCTCTTCTTCCGTCGGTGGCCAACGATCGGTCTGAAGTTTACTTAATACTTCTAACTCCGTTCTCTCCCCACTTTCTAATAAGGCAAATAACTCGTTTGGTAATTCATAAACCACTCGCTGAGGGGCAATTCCTCCCTCCTCAGTAACGTAATAAAGATGATTGCCATCTCTCCAAATGTGCTGACCATAACCTTTTACTTCTTCAAACTGGATGACATCGTCCCATCCTAATTTACTATGTTCCATGTAGGTTCTCCTCTCTGGGTACTAATATCTTTCATGATACCTTCTGGAATATCTCCTGGGAAAGTTCGTCCAGCTGGTCTCCACCAGTCATTGGCCCCAATTTCATTCCCACTTAGAATTCTTGGATTTTGAAGTGAAATAACAAGGGATTTATGCTAATTATTAGTGCTCTTTTTCGAACCATAGAGCGTATAGCGGACTGATTTTCTCAAATAATTCCTTTTCGTATTGATATCTATTTTCTTGTACTTTCTCAACTAATTGACTAACTTTCTCAAATTCATTATTTTTGATCAATTTATCAATTAAATCTACATCCTTTTCATCAATCTTTTGCGAGGAAATATTCTTAATGATTATCTTTAAAATTTGATAAGTCACCTCATCATCATCTAATTTAGAAATCTCGGATGTTATTTTTCCTCTCTCAGTAAAAACTAGATTATACCTTCCATTTCCATCCTCTATTATAGAAATTCCCTCTGGAAAGTAGGGAGGTTGTTCAGAAAAATAAATTCCAAATTCACCTAATTTTATGTTTCCAATTTTTGAAACTTCGGATTCAATTTTGTTTTTTAATTTTATTAGCATTTAATTATTCCTATTTCAATTTAAGTAGAAAATTCCCTTTTTCTAATTCACCAATTGTTAAATATGTATAATATTGGATTCCCATACCAGGTTCATCAAACCAAGGTGCAACTAATCCTTCTTTTGTTGGTATTTCTTTTAGAACAATGTAGTCTGAATTCGGTTGGAGTTTCATAAAAGGAGGTAAGGCTTTCTCACCAAATGTTGCTCCTTCAGGAGAGAAATACCTTCCTGTTGAATTAGAACCAATTCTGTTTATTCGAGTTCCAGGCAATATTACGGATTCTTTATATTTTCCATTCAAAAATCCATATTCATGTATGCTACCGTCAACTCTACCCATGGCACTCTCGGGACTTCCTGGGTAAATTGTATTTCCTGTTAGCTGATTAAAATAATCCGGATTATCGTATACATTTTTATTTTTAAGGTAAAATTCTGGCTCAGGTGGATATGACCAATTGCTTAATTTGACTCTATCGGATGGTTCGATACCCGCCTCCGCATACTTATGCCATTGAAGATATCTCTGACGGTCCATCGGTTCCATACCCATCAAGGTTTTCTGGAATTTCTCCTTCGCCAGATATTGGTCAAAGTTACTGGATTCCCTCGCTAGCCTGCTTTCTTTAATATTCTCTTTAATCCGTTCGATATTATACTTCGGTGCTTCGACATCCACCTTATTCAAACTAAACTTGCTGGCTGCTGAGGAGGCCGCATACCCTCCTACGATATTCCCGATAAAGTTGGCGGTTTGGGCATCTTCTTCGCTTCCACCTAGGAGCTTAGTCCCATGATAGGCAACCTGACCCGCTGTATAGGCACCGGCTTCCCCTATCGCAAACTGGGTCAAGCCTTTGACAACGCTCTGGGTCTGCCCTATGGGAATCATGATGGCACTCGCCGTCACAAAGGCATTCCCAACATCATGATACAGCTTGTCATTCCCCATGAAAAGCGTATCTCGGATGAGATTATAGGATTTCGTATGGGCATCCCCTGCATTCCCAAGTACGATATTATGAACGCCTTCTGCTGCATTAGATAACCCATAGGCTGTTGTCCCAAAACCCACGATACCGCCTGCAACAACTAAAGGAGTCGCAGTTCCCAAGGTTCCTATAATTGCGAGAATCCCAAACCCAACGGTCAACACACCAATCGCCAAGTCTTTCCAACCATTCTTGGCACGATCCTCCGCAGCCAAGGCCTCAAAACGGACCTTGTCTCGCTCCTGGGCTGCCTTCACGCGCTCAACGCGACTCTCCATCTGCTGGGTCGCCTGTTTGTAGGCGATCGCAAAGCGTTGAACAGACTTAAGTTTGGCAAAATCTCCTGACTGATAAGTCCCTACCGTACGTGTCTTCCCTGCGTGCTCTGTTATCAAGGCCTTGGTCGCAGCTAGAAGTTCCTTAAAGGCGACCAAATCCTGACTCGCATGGTTACTTTCATACTGAGTGATAGAGCTGTCCAAGTTCTTGATCTGATTGAGCAGAAAGTTATAGTCCATGACCGTGCTGGTATGACTGCTTCCATCATAGCTC
>JXRG01000046.1:0-3061 GCA_000831085.1 Streptococcus sp. DBCMS | reverse complement strand
TCGCTAGTAGATACACTCCAAAGTCAACAGCCATCACGTGAAAGTCTAGAACGAGGATGTGAAGAGAGGATTGATAGGACGAGTCAAATACTTGTCAAACTCCCCTTTTCGGACTAGTCGTTGACCTAAGGCCCAGAGATTGTCAAAAAAGAGATGGTCCAATCCCTTGGGAATCAAGGAAAATCCATAGATAAAGGCAATCTCTTGAAAGGTCCAACCTTCTAGCGAGGGGATGTGTTGAAAGAGTACATTGAGAAATAAGAGGTTTAGGCCTTGAGTCAGAAAGACTCCCAAGACACCAACCACAAAATCCACCTTGTATTCCATGATTTGCTTGATGTATTGTCTGATAAAAATCAGATGCATGCGTTGATATTTTTTCATCCTAACCTCCCTGAATGGTGATAAATGACTGGACTCGTTTCCAAATCAACTGAGACAAGCCACCATCACTATAAGCCAGAAAAACTGAAGCAAAAGTGCTTGAAGAATCTGACTGGCATCGTATTTCCCAACAATAATCATGACCGGAGTGTAAATCAAGGATGAGAAAGGCAATAAGGAGAGAATATCTGAAACCACCTTTGGAAAAAACGTTAAGGGAATCAAACTGCCAGACATAAAGGCCACTATTGAAGTCTTGAGTAGATTGGAACCCCATAAATTTTTAAATACAAAGGCTGAAAATCCAAAGCAGATATTAAAGAAAAAGTTAATCAGATAAGCCAGAGTTAAGCTAAAGAGATAAAGGACAGTTAATCCTAGCACCTCTATAATACCTTGCCCAGATAAGATTTTCATCAAAACAATAACACTTAAAAATGGCAGTCCAACAGAGATAAAAATCAACCACTTGGAGCCAAGTTCGGTGAAAAGGTAAGAGGCCGCAAAATGCACTGGTCTCAGCAAGCGCATGATAATAGAGCCATCTTTTACCTCATCACCTATCATAAAGGAGCTATCAGACCTGGTCAACAGATTGGTCACAAAACTCATGATGATGTAGAGGGTGATATCTGCCATGCTAAAGCCCTGAATCAAAGACTCTTGCGAGGAATCAAAGACTGCCTTCCAAAGATAGAAAGCCACAAAAGCCCCCATGACATCGCCAATCCGATAGAGAATAAAATTGACTCGATAGGTAATCAACTCCTGAATCCCTGCATTGATAAAGGGTTTATAACGTCTCCACAATTTGACCATCTTAGAGCTCCTTCCGATAGAAGCGACGGATAATATCCTCAATATCCGTATCCATCATCTTCAAATCACGGACTTCAAAATCAGACAGGGTTTGCTTGATAATATCAGCTGACTGGTAGCGGGAACTATCAAATTCAATATTGAGGCTATTTCCTTGTCTATCAATGGTCATATCAGGCAGGCCTTCATAGTGAGAAAGGAGATGACTTTGACCTGGTAGCAGTTCAAAGGAAAGAGTCTTCATCTTGCCAAAGGTCTCCTTGAGCTGGCTAACCGTTCCATCAAAAATCTCCTGCCCCTTGTCAATCATAAAAATCCGATCACAGAGCTGCTCAATATCGCTCAGGTCGTGAGTGGTCAAGAGAATGGTTGTTTCTTCCTCTTGATTGATTTGGGTGATAGCACGGCGAATATTGTCCTTGACCGACACATCCAAACCAATGGTCGGCTCATCTAAAAAGAGAACCTTGGGATTGTGGAGCAAGGAAGCCGCAATATCCGCACGCATCCGTTGACCAAGTGAAAGAGTTCGCACGGGGTCCTTGATAAATTCCTTCAAATCCAAGACTTCATTCAAAAAGTCCATGCGCTTGTGGAAGAGCGAGTCTGGCACATCGTAAATCTCTTTCAAGACCGTGTAGGTCTCTTGTAGAGCCAAATCCCACCATAACTGGGTGCGTTGTCCGAAGACCACTCCAATATCCTTGACATAATCCTGACGATTGTCCTGCGGAATCTTGCCATTAATCCGACAAAAACCAGATGTCGGTTTCAAAATTCCTGTCAACATTTTGATGGTTGTCGACTTCCCAGCACCATTTGCCCCGATAAATCCTAAAATCTGCCCTTGGGAACCTCAAAGGTTAAATCCTTGACCGCTTCAAAGGTCTGCTTTTCAGGATGAATAAAGGAGCGCAAAGCTCCTTTCAAACCAGGTTCCTTGACTGTCTTCACAAAATTTTTCTGAAGATGTTCCACTTCTATCATTGCCATAAATCTCTCCCTATCGCAAGGAATTGCAACATTGTATTTTTGATTACAAATATCTAAATCCTTACTTTCTACACCTTCTCAATATTATTACAGAAGGCTTTATACCAACCTATTATAGTCCAATAAAAACTAGAATGCAAGCGTTTGCCTATAGATTATGAAATTAGAGATTTCTCTCTTAAAATCATACTTTTAAACAAAAATTCTGGTTTCATCGTTTCCTTAAAACACCAAAAAAACCTGCCCGATGGGCAGGTTACGAATTATAAAAAGACAAACTATTTTGATCAATATGAATCACTATTTAATCAAAGAACTAATCTTTCATAATTCTTTTCACAATCCCATTTCTATCAATTAGAAAACAATCTGGAAAGGTCATCTGCTCCCATTTTTCATAATCAAAACTGGAATCAAAGTGATGTAGTAGTATTCCTATCAAATTCCCGTGTGAACTAAGTAAAATCGTTTTTTCTGAGTATCTCTCTTCCAATTCCATTAAAAAATTTAGTACTCTAGCTAGTGCATCTTGATTTGATTCCCCTTCTGAAAGAGATTCACTGGGATTTTGCCATAAATATTTAATACTGTCTTCAAACTCAGAATCTTTTATAAAGGTTGAAGATAATTTTCTCTCTCGTAACCGATTATCAAGAACTATTTTATCAAATTGAATTGGCGAGCTATTAATCGTTTCAAATGCTCGTTTATAAGGACTAGAAAAATAATGATCAATATTAAAAGAATTCAAAAACTCTAACTGATCAAGAGATGAAAATCCTTTTTCTGACAAAGTTCTATTAAAATCATCAATCTTGAAAATTTTGAATGAGCATGATCTAAGTAAAATATAAGAATTATATAA
>JXRG01000045.1:0-3320 GCA_000831085.1 Streptococcus sp. DBCMS | reverse complement strand
AAACGAATTTTTAAACTAATCTTTAGTGACTAAAAAGTTACAGTTTCAAAAACAAAGCACAATATATAGTGTTTTGTCAGAGTGTAAAATTGGGTTTTCATTGAACTATCAAAGTTTATCAAAACAAAAAAACTATATACTGTATATTGGTAAGATAAATAGAAGATTTTCAGCAAGTTATCAGAAAGGAAATAGAAGAAAGTCCATAAAACACTTGAAAAATTATCTAGAAGGTGATATAATACAGTCTTGTAAGGGTTATCACATATAATCCAAAAAAGAAATAACTAAAGGAGAGTCAAACTATGGCTTCTAAAGATTTCCACGTAGTGGCAGAAACAGGTATTCACGCACGTCCAGCAACATTGTTGGTTCAAACAGCTAGCAAATTTGCTTCAGATATCACTCTTGAATACAAAGGTAAATCAGTAAACCTTAAATCTATCATGGGTGTTATGAGTCTTGGTGTTGGCCAAGGTGCTGACGTTACAATTTCAGCTGAAGGTGCAGATGCTGACGACGCAATCGCTGCTATCACTGAAACTATGGAAAAAGAAGGATTGGCATAAGGAAAATGACAGAAATGCTTAAAGGAATCGCAGCATCCGATGGTGTTGCAGTTGCAAAAGCATATCTACTCGTTCAACCGGATTTGTCATTTGAGACTATTACAGTCGAAGATACAAACGCAGAAGAAGCTCGCCTTGATGCCGCTCTACAAGCATCACAAGACGAGCTTTCTGTTATTCGCGAGAAAGCAGTAGGTACGCTCGGTGAAGAAGCTGCTCAAGTATTTGACGCTCACTTAATGGTTCTTGCTGACCCAGAAATGATCAGCCAAATCAAAGAAACAATCCGTGCTAAGAAAGTGAATGCAGAGGCAGGTCTGAAAGAAGTTACAGACATGTTTATCACTATCTTTGAAGGTATGGAAGACAACCCATACATGCAAGAACGCGCAGCGGATATCCGCGACGTGACAAAACGTGTATTGGCTAACCTCCTTGGTAAAAAATTGCCAAACCCAGCTTCTATCAATGAAGAAGTGATCGTGATTGCGCATGACTTGACCCCTTCAGATACAGCTCAATTGGACAAAAACTTTGTTAAAGCTTTTGTAACCAACATCGGTGGACGTACAAGCCACTCAGCTATCATGGCACGTACACTTGAAATTGCAGCTGTACTGGGTACAAACAACATCACTGAAATCGTAAAAGACGGTGACATCCTTGCCGTTAACGGTATCACTGGTGAGGTTATTATCAACCCAACTGATGAGCAAGCAGCAGAATTCAAGGCTGCTGGTGAAGCGTATGCGAAACAAAAAGCTGAATGGGCTCTCTTGAAAGATGCTAAAACAGTAACTGCTGATGGCAAACACTTTGAATTGGCTGCCAACATCGGTACTCCAAAAGATGTTGAAGGTGTCAATGAAAACGGTGCTGAAGCTGTTGGTCTTTACCGTACAGAGTTCTTGTACATGGATTCTCAAGACTTCCCAACAGAAGACGAGCAGTACGAAGCATACAAGGCAGTGCTTGAGGGAATGAACGGTAAACCAGTTGTCGTTCGTACAATGGATATCGGTGGTGATAAGGAACTTCCTTACTTCGATATGCCTCACGAAATGAACCCATTCCTTGGATTCCGTGCTCTTCGTATCTCTATCTCTGAGACTGGAGATGCTATGTTCCGCACACAAATCCGTGCTCTTCTTCGTGCGTCTGTTCACGGTCAATTGCGTATCATGTTCCCAATGGTTGCGCTCTTGAAAGAATTCCGTGCAGCGAAAGCAGTCTTTGATGAAGAAAAAGCAAATCTTCTTGCTGAAGGTGTTGCAGTTGCGGATAATATCCAAGTTGGTATCATGATCGAGATTCCTGCAGCAGCTATGCTTGCAGACCAATTTGCTAAAGAAGTTGACTTCTTCTCAATTGGTACAAACGACTTGATCCAATACACAATGGCAGCAGACCGTATGAACGAACAAGTTTCATACCTTTACCAACCATACAACCCATCAATCCTTCGTTTGATCAACAACGTTATCAAAGCAGCTCACGCTGAAGGTAAATGGGCTGGTATGTGTGGTGAGATGGCTGGTGATCAACAAGCTGTTCCACTTCTTGTAGGAATGGGCTTGGATGAGTTCTCTATGTCAGCAACATCAGTACTTCGTACACGTAGCTTGATGAAGAAACTTGATACAGCTAAGATGGAAGAGTACGCAAACCGTGCCCTTACAGAATGCTCAACAATGGAAGAAGTTCTTGAACTTCAAAAAGAATACGTTAATTTTGATTAATCGAAAAGTCCCTGCAACTCAGTTGCAGGGATTTTTTTATATTTTAAAAAGAATTTTCAAGAAAATCTTTCTTATAGAAAGTCCAATCTTGAAAAAGTAGTGGTCAGAACAAAAAATACTTAACTGGTTCATAAAATCCTTGACAAGTTGGAGATTTAGGAGTAAACTATTAACCAGTTAAGTAACAGAGGGGAGTTTCTGCAATTTAGAAATGAATTGCAACTAGAAATATCAAATAGAAAGAGAGTTTCGATGAAAGTTAATAAAAAATACCTTGCTGGTTCTGCGGCAGCTTTAATTTTAAGTGTTTGCTCTTACGAGTTGGGACTGTATCAAGCTAGAACGGTTAAGGAAAATAATCGTGTTTCCTATATAGATGGAAAACAAGCAGCACAAAAAACAGAGAATCTGACTCCTGATGAGGTCAGTAAAAAAGAAGGTATCAATGCCGAACAAATCGTCATCAAGATAACAGACCAAGGCTATGTCACTTCACATGGCGACCACTATCATTATTACAATGGGAAGGTCCCTTATGATGCGATTTTTAGTGAAGAATTACTCATGAAAGATCCAAACTACCAGCTAAAGGACGAGGATATTATCAGTGAAATCAAGGGTGGTTATGTTATCAAGGTAGATGGAAAATACTATGTTTACCTTAAGGATGCAGCCCATGCAGATAATGTCCGTACGAAAGAAGAAATCAATCGACAAAAACAAGAGCATAGTCAGCAGCGTGAAGGTGGGACTCCAAGAAATGATGGTGCGGTAGCTTGGCACGTTCACAGGGACGCTACACCACAGATGATGGTTATATCTTTAATGCTTCTGATATCATTGAAGATACTGGTGATGCTTATATCGTTCCTCATGGTGACCATTTCCATTACATTCCTAAGAGTGAGTTATTAGCCAGCGAATTGGCTGCTGCAGAAGCCTTCCTATCTGGTAGAAGTGGTCAATCAAACACTGCTACTTATCGCCGTACCAATAACAACAGTACCAGCAG